>CAZFKD010000038.1:0-8874 GCA_964519695.1 uncultured Spirochaetaceae bacterium | reverse complement strand
GCCTGATCCGGCGCGATTCCGGCGTCAACCTCGGTCGCACGGGCCAGACCCATCGCGACGGCGGACCGTCGATCGCGGCCAACACGATCGATTTCCAGGGCTCGACGCCGCAGCTGATCGGCCGCGGGCGCGCGCCCCGCTTCGGCCTCCCGAATCCCTTCAGCAACGCGGATGCCCTCGACTTCCTCGATTCGCTCGCCGTCTTCGGGATCCGCCCCGGCGGTCGCCCTCTCGAGGCATCGGATTTCGTGTTCACGTCAGGCGGCGACGCGCTGGCCGAATCGGTGCCCTTCCTCGTCCCGACCGGGCCCTCCCGCTCAGACCTCTCCGGCGCCTATGGACCGGTCCAGGTCCCGACCTCGAAGCCCGACTCGGCCGAGCCGGCCCGGCTGAGGGCTCCAGAGCGATTGCGCGCCCTCGCCGTCGACGCGCGACCGACGCCGGAGGCGATCGTGCTCGCCCGACTCGGAGGCGCCGCCATCATCGACGATCGCGGACTCGCCAGCGATGGCGCGAGCGCGGTCGTCACCGAGTCGCGGCTCGACGCCCGGGATGCCGAAGCCGCGATCGCCCTCTACGACACGCTCTTCGGTGCCGACGGCGAACGCGCCGGGAAGGTCCGGTCGGTGCTCCAGGACGCGCTCGATCAATACCTCGAAATCCATCGCGCGCAGCGCGTCGTCGGATTCGAGCTGCGGCGCTTCGTCAAGAACCGCCCGAGCACGCTGATCGAGGCCTATACGACGCTCGAGGATCTCGATGCGCTGTTCCGCTACCACCGCCGCCTCGGCCTCTCGCCGGGCGAGTTCAAGCGGATCCAGCGAGGCTGGCTCGAGCAGATCCAGCCCGATGGCATCACGCTCGAAGAGCTGGCCGAGACCGTGCATCCCTCGCGTTATGTACGGGGCAGCGACATCCTGGACATCTTCGGTCAGTGACCGTTCCGCTCGGTGCCTTCTTCGCCCGGTGATCGTCTCGAACGGCGCAGACCAGCCGATCGCCGGCGTGCGAGCGCGGCGAGGCCGACGACGAGTGGTGCGACGCCGCCGTGCGACGCGCTGCGCGGCTCGGGGACCCGGATCTCGGTCCCGCAGTGGCCCGTGTTGCCGTCGTCGTCGGTGACGGTCAGCCGGACGGGGTAGACGTTCGGAGCGTGGAAGATCTTCCGTGGATCCGGGGTCAGCGTGCTCGTGCCATCGGCGAAGCCGAAGGCGTATTCGTTCACCGTGCCGTCCGCATCGGTCCCGCGCCCCTGGAACCGGACGGTGCGCGGCGCGAGGCCTTCGGCCGGCGTCGCCGTGACCTCGCAGCGGGGGGCGCTGCCGACCGCCGGACGGCGCAGATACCAGGGCGCCGCCGTCGGCCCAGAGATACGGGGCCCCTGAGCAGGATCGGCGCGACGACCGGACCGGCCGCCGCATCGGAGTTGAGCGACGCATCGCCCGAGAGCTGCTTTTCGATCAGCCAGCGAACCGAGAAGTCCGTCTCGAATGCGTAGGGTTCGGGCGAGAGGTCGCTCGGAGCGACCGTATCGGCGCGGGTCCGCGACGAGAGATAGGCGAGCTGCAAATTCGGGAATCGCAGGCGCAGGCTGCGCACGACGCCTTCGAGACGCGCCTGCAGGACGCGCGCATGGGCCGGGAAGGCGCCGTTCACGACGAGCAGCCGGGGCTTGCGTCCGGCATCTTCGTTCGGGCGGCCGAGGAAGCCGTTGAAGGCGGAGCGCGTATTCGACATCCCGATCGAGACCATCACGATCTGCCCGTTCGCCGCGGGCCGGCCGCTCGCGTCGAGCGCCTGGATCCGGCGGGCCGCCTCGAGAGCGGCGGCGAGGTGCCGCTCCGGAATGCTGGAGCGAAGGCCGGGATAGAGGCCGCCGGGCTCACCGCGATAGGTCGATCCCGCCGAGTCCGAGAGCGGCGTGATGCCGAGGCGCGTCAGCGAGCAGTCCGCTGCGGCCCTTTCGGCGCCGAGCGCTGCGAGCGCGATCAGCGCGGCCCGGGTCGCGGCTGAACGGATCGACGGCGCGACGGCGGGTTTGGCGAGGATTCCGCTGCGTGCATTCGATGGACATGTCGACGGGCATCTCGGCCGCTTCGTCCAGCCAACCGGCTCGCTCGGTGTCGTGGGCCCCCACGATCAGGGCGTCAAGATCTCGATCGGTCCCAGGCCTTCGAGCTGGGGCGCCAGCTGCTCGGCCGGTCCGAGCACGACGATCACCGCCCGCTCCGGATGCAGCCGCGTCTTCGCCGCCGCCTGCACCGCTTCGAGGCGCGTCGCGCCGACCCGGGCCCGGAACGTGTCGAGAGAATCCTCGGGCAGGCCGTGGACCTCGAGATCGACGAGGGAGGACAGCATCGCACCCGAAGTCTCGAGCGAGAGCCCGAAGCTGCCGACGCTGTAGCTGATGAACTTCGCGAGCTCCTCGGCATCGACCGGGCGGGTTTCGCGGATCGCCTCCATCTCGGCGAGCACGAGGTCGACGACCCGGCGCACGGTCTCGACCTTCGTGAAGGTCGAGACCTGGAACGGACCGGGCTGACGCCGCAGCGAGAAGCCGGAGCGCACGCCATAGGTCAGGCCCTCCTTGCCGCGCACGACCTTCATCAGGCGCGAGGAGAATCCGCTGCCGCCGAGCGCGGCGTTCATCAGATCGATCGGGATGCGATCGGGCTCGCTGCGCGCGATGCCCTCGTGGCCGATCAGCAGATGGGCCTGCACGAGCTCGGGCTTGTCGACGATCACGACGCGGCGCGCCGCGGGGGTTTGCGCCGGCGGGGGCGGCGTATCGCGGTCCGGCGCCCGATCGGGGAGCGCGCCGAACCGCGCCTCGATCACCTTCGCGAAATCCCCGGCATCGACGTCCCCGACGGCCCAGAAGATCGCGTTGCGCGGCACGAATCGCTCCGCCCAGTAGGCGAACGCATCTTCGACCTGCAGCGAAGCGAGCGTCTCCGGGGATCCCGATTCGGGCAGTCCGTAGCGATGACCTTCGTAGAGGGCGCGCAGAAAATGCCAGCGGATCAGCGTCGAGGGCTCGTCGACCGCGGCCGCGAGCCCGGCGAGATGCTCGCCCCTCGCCTTCTCGAACTCCACTGCCTCGAAGCGCGGTCGCAGCGTCACGTCGGAGAGGATCTCCTCGAAGAGCGCGCGATCCTTCGACAAGCCCGAGAGCGCGACCGTCGTCGTGTCCCAGCTCGCCCTGACCGAGAGCGAGGCCCCCGCATCCTCGATCACCCGCGCGAGCGCGAGGCCGTCGCGATCGCCTGCGCCGCGCTGCATCACCTCTGCCGCGAGCTCTGCGATGCCAGCCTTCTTCGGATCGACGCTGCCCGCGCCGCGGCGCAGCGTCAGCCCGAGCGAGGTCCGCGGCAGGCGCGCATCCTCGAGCACGAGGATCTCGATGCCGTTCGGCAGCGTCTGGCGGTGGAGATCCCCGGCCGGCACGATCGGTCCGACGGCGGGCGGCGGCGGCGGATCTTCCCAGGCCGGCGCCGGACGTATCCAGCTACAGCCCGAAGCGGAGAGCACGAGGGCGAGCGAAAGGCAGAAAAAGACGTCGAGCCCGACGACGTCGGCGGCAGCCCGCCTCGCACACGCGCCGGGTCCTGCTTGCCCGCCGCGCCCAGCGCGCGGAGCAGACCCGCGACGCGCATCACTCGTGCGGCTCATTGTGCACCGCCCTTCGCGTCTTCGGCAGCGCCTTCGAGGTCCGCCGGCGAAGCCGGCGGCGGCGCGTCGGCGACGACCGGCGGCGCGACGACATGGACGACCGTGCGCGCTTCGGGCTTCAAGTAGGTCTGCACGACGCGCTGGACATCGGCAGGGGTGACCGCGCGGATCGCGCGGATCCGCTCTTCGAGGGGCCGCACCCGGCCGTAGGCGACCATCTCGCGGCCGATGCGCGCAGCGAGCGCGTGGTTCGTGCCGAGTCCGTTCACGAGCCCGACCTCCATCTGCTGACGCGCGCGTGCCACCTCTTCCGCGCTGACGCCCGCCGTCGCGACCGCGTCGATCTCCGCCATGAAGAGCGCCTCGACCTCGTCCAGCGAGACGCCGGGCCGCGCCGCCGCCTGCGCGTAGAAGAGGCCCGCGCGATGCAGCTCCATGTAGCCCCCCACCGCGTAGAGCGCCTTCTCCTGCTCGTACACCAGCGAGCGATAGAGCCGGCTCGTGCGCCCCTCGGAGAGGATCATGCTCGCGACGTCGAGCGCCTCGCCGTCGGGATGCCCCGTCGCGGGCGCATGCCAACCGGCCATCAAGATCGGCGTATTGAGATCGAAGAAGACTTCCGCGCGCCGCTCGCCGCGCTGGGAGACGTCGGCGGTGGTATTGCGCGGAATCGAGGGAGCCGGCTCGAGCTTCCCGAAGGACCGACGGATCCGGGCGAGGGTCTCCTCCGAATCGAAGTCGCCGACGACGACGATCGAGAGATTGTTCGCGGCGTAGTAGGTATCGAAGAACGCGCGGCACTCCTCGACACCGACCTGCTCGATGTTGCTGCGCCAGCCGATCGTCGGCCAGCGGTAGGGATGGGCCTGCCAGGCGAGCGCGGCGAGCATCTCGAAGGCGAGGCCGTCGGGGTTGTCCTCGGTGCGCAGGCGGCGCTCTTCGATCACGACCTGGCGCTCGGACTCGAGGATCTCTTCTGACACGACGAGGTTCGCAAACCGCTCCGCCTCGAGGTCGATCACGAGGGGCAGCGACTCACGGGTCACGTCTTCGTGATAGACCGTGACGTCGCGGCTGGTGTAGGCGTTGATCATGCCGCCGCGCTCGGTGATCAGCTGGGCGTGGACCTCTTCGCCGACGTTCTTCGAGCCCTTGAACATCATGTGCTCGAACAGATGGGCAATCCCGGTATAGAAGGACTCGTCCGCGGAGCCGGCGTTCACCCAGACCTGAAAGGCGACGACCGGCGTATGGTGGTCTTCGAGCAGGTGGACCTTCAGGCCGTTCGCGAGCGTCGTGGTCGAGAGGCCGGCGACGGGATCGGCGAGCGCGGGCGCCTCTCCGGACGGTGTGCTCGCGGAGACGCCGGATTCGGCGGCGGCGGCAGTCGGAGGGACGAGCGCGGGGATCAGGGCGAAGACGAGTGTGAAGCCAAGCCTGAAGAAGAGAGGTGCGAAGAGCAGCGCGGGAAGAAAGTGCGCGGAGAGCAGACCCCGGGTCGCAACGGCGGACGCCCTGCGCGCGATGCGCGCGCAGGAGCCGGTCCCGGCCTGCGCCGCCGACGGGAGCTGCGGCGTCGTAGCCGACATCGGGCAACGGGCTTTTTGCATGGCCGGGACCGTATCCTCTGCGCCACGGGGTGTCGACCATCTGGGGGCGGCCGGATCCGGGCGCGGCGCCGCACGCGCGGCGGAAAAACGGCTACCGTCCTTCGCGTTCGACGCTCGTTGGCTGGGCCACTGTGGCGAGCCGCGACGAGACCGGCGGAGGGACCGACGTGCAGGACGAACGGAAGGGCGAGGGTCCGGGCTCCGCGCTGGACGAGGCGCGGGCGGCTCGCCAGACCGACATGCGGGGCGACGCGAGCCTCGCGGAGCTGCTGCGATCGGCGCGGACGGTGGCGGTCGTCGGCATCAAGGATCGCGAGCAGGAAGACGCCTTCCGGATCCCGCAATATCTCCAGCGGGCGGGCTACGCGATCGTTCCGGTGAATCCGAAGCTCGCCTCCGTCCTCGGCGAGCCCTGCCACGCGAGCCTCGCGCAGGTCGATCGCCCCGTCGACATCGTCAATCTGTTCCGCGCCTCAGAGCACGTGCCCGCCCACGTCGACGAGATCCTCGCGCTCGAGCCCCGGCCGAAGGCCGTCTGGATGCAGCTCGGGATCCACCACGGCCCGTCCGCCCAGCGCCTGCGCGATGCCGGGATCGAGGTGGTCCAGGATCGCTGCATCATGGTCGACCACCGCCGGCTGATCGGCGCGCCCGCCGCGTCGTGACGCGCGATTCGGGCGATCGGCTGGTCTATTCGAGCGAGGCCGGGCGGATCTGTCCCGCCTGCGGACGCCGCATCGCCGTCTGCGATTGCCGTGGCAAGGGTGCGCGGGCCCGGATTGCCGCGCGCGACGAGGCCGAGGAGGCAAAGGCGAGCGATGGCATCGTCCGCGTCGCGCGCTCGACGAAGGGCCGCGGCGGCAAGATCGTGACGACGGTTTCCGGCATTCCCGGCGGCGAAGCGGCGCAGAAGACGCTGGCTGCCGAGCTGAAGCGCAGCTGCGGAACGGGCGGTTCGGTCAAGGACGGCGTGATCGAGATCCAGGGCGAGCACCGCGACACGCTGGTCCGCGAGCTCGAGACCCGCGGCTTCAAGGTCAAGCGGGCGGGTTGACCTGGCCGAGCTCCTTGACCTCGTAGTGCATCCGGCGCCGCGCGAGCCATGCGACGCCCACGAGATCTGCCCAGACGACCCGCAACCGCATCCAGACGCCGTACTTCGAGCGGCCGTATCGCCGCGGGCGGTGACGGACCGGTCGTTCGACGACCCGCGCGCCGCCCTGCGCGAGCAGGACGGGCAGGAAGCGGTGGGCCCCGCGAAACATCGGCAGCCGTTCGAGGAACCCGCGGCGCACGACGCGCAGCGAGCAGCCGATGTCGCTGATGGCATCACCGAGGATGCGCCGCCGCACGCCGTTCGCGATGCGTGACGCGATCCGCGCCGAGAGCCGATCGCGCCGCGCCTGCCGGACGCCGCAGACGCAATCGGCCTCGGCGAGCGCCGCGAGCAGCGCGGGAAGATCGGCCGGGTCGTTCTGCAGATCGGCATCGAGCGTCGCGACGAGCTCGCCCCGCGCCGCGCGAAAGCCCGCTTCGAGGGCCGCCGACTGCCCGGAATGGGGGCTCAGCTCGAGCAGGCGCACGCGCGGATCGCACGCGGCGAGGCGCGCGACGACCGCGGGGCCGTCGTCGCGGCTCGCGTCGTCGACGAAGAGGATCTCCGCGCTGAAGGGAAGCGCATCGAGCACCCGGGCCAGCTCTGCATGGAGCGCCGCGAGCGACGGCGATTCGTCGCGGAACGGGATGACGACCGAGAGCCGCGGCATGCCTTCAGCCCTCCCGACTGAGCACGAAATAGCTGCCGAGATCCCGCCCCTTCCGCGCCGCCGATCCGATCGTCACGTCCCGCGACACGCGCCGCAGCCGATCGACCATGAAGCCGTAGACGAAGCGCGCGAGCCCCCGTTCGTTGGAGCGGATCGGCGGCCAATCCGCGGGGCGCGTCGCGGGGAGGCGGCGGTAGTCGACGAGGACCTCGGGCCGCTCCGGATCGGCAATGGCCAGGAAATAGCCGGGCCCGGTCAGCGGGGCGAGCGCCTGGAAGTTGAAGCCCGCGAGCGCCTCGGGCCGATCGGCGCGGTGGCCGGGCAGGCGACAGAAGCGCTTTTCGAAGCTGCGGAAGGCCGGCAGTGTATTTCGGCCCAGATGGCGCACCGTCTCGAGATCGCGCCGATCGGGCGGAACCAGCTCGACCAGCCGGACCGGTGCGAAATCACGCACCTTCTCGAAGAGCCGCCGCTGCGCGCCGCGCGAGAGCCCCCGGACGGCCGCCGTTCGCAGGGGCGCCGGCAGGGCGTCGAGCAACGCCGCGATCGCCAGCGGCCGCGAGGCGGGATCGCAGATCAGACGCTCGAGATCGGCACCGATCGCCGCACTCTCCGCACGCTTCGCGTTCCCCGCCTCCTCCGGCCGTTCCGGCTCCCCTCCTGCGCGTGCTCCGGTTGTGTTCACTCGGCGTCCCCTCGCCGCGCAGGGTAACGTCGATGGCGCCCGTGAAGAAGTCATCGACCCGCGACGACCGAGAGAGCGATCGGCCGGGGCCCGCCGCGAGCGCCCCCGCCGCCGATCGGAACGCCCCGGCGACCGCCGCGCCTGCTCCGGGTCGCGACCGCGTCGACCTCGTCCTCGCCGGCCTCGCGGCCCTGTTCCTCTTCACCATCGGCCTCGCGAGCATCGACTTCTGGGCACCGGACGAGCCCCGTTATGCCGCGATCGCCGAAGAGCTCCGCTCTGGCCGGCACGGGCCCGCCGGCCTCGTGCTCCTGCATCTCGATGACGCGCCCTACAGCCAGAAGCCGCCGCTCTATTTCTGGCTCGCGGCGGCGTTCGGCAGCGCTTCCGGGCGGGTCGACGCCCTCGCCGCGCGCCTGCCTTCGGCGCTCGCCGGTGTCGCCTGTGTGATCGGGACGCTCTGGATCGCGCAGCGACTGCGCTGGCCGAGGCCGACGGCGCTGCTCGCGGCGGCGCTGCTCGCGACCAGCTTCCGGTTTGCGTTCACGGCGCGCCGCGTGCAGCTCGACGTGCTGCTCTGCGCCTTCGAGCTGCTGGCGATCGCGATCTTCGTCGCGCTCGAGACCCGGCGTGCGAGCGAAGCAGGCGCGGCGGCGCGGCCCGCGTCCGGGCAGATCGCGCTGCTCCACGCGGCGCTCGGTGCGGCCGCGCTCGTGAAGGGTCCCGTCGGCTGGCTGCCGCTGCTCGTCTTCGCCGTCTACCTCGCCTGGGAGGGACGCTTCTCCGCCTTCCGCGCCCTGGTCCCCGCCTGGTCCTGGCTGCTCTCGATCGGGCCGCTCATCGTCTGGATCGCCGCGGCGACGGCGCTCGCCCCCGACGGCTTCGCCCGCGAGGCCGTCGGGACGAACGTCTTCGCGCGCTTCTTCGCGGGCAGCTCCCACGCGCGGCCGATCTACTACTACGCCTATCAGCTGCCGCTCGACTTCCTGCCGTGGTCGCTGCTGTTGCCGATGGCTGCGGTCCAGCTCGTCCACGTAGAGCCAGAGCGCGGCCGCGAGGGTGGGTTGACTCGCGAGTGCCGGGTCGGCGAGCAGCCGCTCGACGCACCCGATGCGCTGCGCTTGCTCGGGGTGTGGCGGCG
>CAZFKD010000037.1:5495-15578 GCA_964519695.1 uncultured Spirochaetaceae bacterium | reverse complement strand
CGATCGCATCGTGACGATGAACGATGGGCGCATCACCGGCGAGCTCCCGCCGCCGAGCGCCCCGGAGCCCCTGCATGCCTGAAGGAATCTTCGTTCGTTTCGGCCTCCCCCTCGTCGCCCTCGGATTTTTCGGATTCGCGCTCGCGACGACGCTCTCGCAGCCCGGGCGCAGCGAGGCGGAGCCCCCGCTTCCCGTCCCCGCGACGACTTTTACGGCGTCCGTCGCGGGGGTCGGCGTCATCGAGCCCCGCGGCGAAGCGATCTCGATCGGTGCCCATCTGCCCGGGGTCGTGACCGCCGTCCACGTCCGGGCCGGCGACCGCATCGCCGCCGGCGCCCCGCTCTTCACCATCGACGACCGCGCTGCGCGCGCCGAGCTCGCCCTCGCGCAGGCCCAGGCGCAGTCCGCCGAGGTCGCGCTCGCCGATGCCCGCGACCAATACGAGCGCGCCCAGCGGAGCTACGAGCAGAAGGCAACGAGCGACGCGGAGGCGACACGCAGGCGGTTCGGCGTCGAGAGCGCGCAGACCCGCCTCGCGGAGACACGCGCCCGGATCGGCGTGATCCAGACGGAGCTCGAGCGGCTGACGGTGAAGAGCCCGATCGCGGGCCGCGTCTGGCGCGTCGACGTCCGGCCCGGGGAGTTCGCGCAGGCGGGGCCTCTCGCGACCCCGCTCGTCGTCGTCGGCGACGACAGCGTGCTTCACGTCCGGGTCGAGATCGACCAGACCGACGCCCATCGCGTCCGCGCAGAAGCCGCTGCGCAGGGCAGCCTTCGCGGCGACGCCGCGCGCCGCTTCCCGCTCCAGTTCGTGCGCTTCGAGCCGCTCGTCCAGCCCAAACGCGCCCTGACCGGCGACGGTACGGAGCGCGTCGACACGCGCGTGCTCGAGGTGATCTACGCGCTCGCGCCGGTGGAGCCCACGCCCTTCGTCGGCCAGCAGATGGACGTCTTCATCGAGGCGGAGCCGCTCGGGATCGAAGAGCGGCGCGCGCCGGCGCCCGCGGAGGCGAGCGCCGGCGGCTGAGCCGATGTCGGAAGGCCGGCGATGGCGCACGGATCGGAACCCGCGCGTCCCGTGCGCCGCGACCGTTCGATGATCAGTGCGGCGAAGCCTCCGCCGCCGCCTCGATGGCGGCGCCGTGCGCCCCATGCGCGTCCGGCTCGGCGTGTCGCTTGTCGGTCGGATGCCATCCGAGCAGCCCCAGCATGACGAAGAAGCCCGCGACGTAGCCGATCGGGACGTGCCAGCCGCTCGTGATCCAGCGGCCGACCGACTTCGCCTCGGGATAGAGGTTCGAGATCGCGACGCCTGCCGAGGAGCCGAACCAGATCATCGAGCCGCCGAAGCCGACCGTATAGGCGAGGACCGCCCAGTCGTAGCCGCCCTGCTTGATGGCGAGCGCAGTCAACGGGATGTTGTCGAAGATCGCCGAGAGGAACCCGAGTCCGAGGGCCGTCGGCCAGGCAGCCGCCGGCAGCTTCTCGACCGGCATCATCGTCGCCGAGAGCACGAGCGCGAGCAGGAAGGCGGAGCCCTTCGCCGCCTCGGGCAGGAGCGACCAGGTCGGCTTGCGCCAGGGCGCCGTCACGAGGATCGCCAACCAGACCGCGACGCCGATGAAAGGCAGCGACTCGGCGTCTTCGCCCAGCTTGAGATTCGCGAAGACGTTGACGCAGATCACGGTCGCCAGGATCACACCGACGACGCCCATGCGGGCCCAGTCGACGTGGAGGTTGTCCGGCGGATCCTTGACGATCGGCGAATGCTTGTGCTGCTGGAGCGCGGCCGGAATCCCGAACACGACGAGCGCGACGCCCGCGGCGAGAAATGCCGGAAGCACCGCGATCGGAGAGATGCCGCTGATCCACATCATGGTCGTCGTCGTGTCCCCGACGACGCTGCCTGCCCCGCCCGCGTTCGAAGCCGCCACGATCGCGGCGATGTAGCCGACATGGACCCGCCGATTGAAGACGGTCTGCGCGATCGCGCCGCCGATCATCGCCGCCGCGATGTTGTCGAGGAAGGCCGACATGAAAAAGCACATCACGAGCAGCGCGAAGGCGCCCTTCCAGTCGTCCGGCAGGTATTTGGGCAGCAGCTTCGGGAGCTCGCTCTCCTCGAAATGGTTGGCGAGCAGCGCGAAGCCCGTCAGCAGGCAGAAGAGGTTGACGACGATCACCCACTCGTGACCGAGATGGCTGAAGAAGCCCGCGATCCCGATGCCGTGCTTGAAGCTGCTGAAGAAGATGTTGTAGAGCGAGATGACCGTGAGGCCCGTCGCGGCGACCTGGAGCGTGTAGTGATGAAACAGGGCGACGCCGAGCAGGGTCATGCCGAACAGGATGAAGTCGACGGGGACGCCGCCGACGCTCGGAATCGGCGGCCGTGCGCCGCCCTCGGCCAGGGCGGGAAGCGCGCAACAGACGAGCGCGATCACGACGAGGATCGGACGCAGACGAAAAGAACGAGGCATCGAGGCTCCCTTCGAAGACGGACACGGACCGATCGCGATCGGCCGTGCGCAAACACGCTCGGACGATGATCGCGAAGCGGCCGGGCACATCGAGATCCGGATCGACTCCCACGGCAGGCGGGCACGCGGCGCACACCATATCACGGCAGTCCTCACTCGAAATGCCCGATCGGTCGCGTGCGTACGCCGCTGAAAGGGCCTGCGCGAATTTCGAATCGGGCGAGCGTGATTCGCGGATCGGCTCGGTGTTTCCACGGAGTCGCTTCGGGAAGATCGCTCGGAACGCGCCTACCGGAATCGGCGAAGGTGTCGGCCCGGTCCCTCAGCGCGCGCGCAGCTCTTCGATGTATTTCGCGCGCTCGTCCGGCTCGACGAAGGAGAACGAGCAGAGCACGCGATCGACCAGACCGCCGAAGCGCCGCTTCAGCGCCGCCGCGACCCGATCCGGCTCGGCGACGATCCCGAATGCCTCGAGCACGTCGTCGCGGATCAGCTCCCCCATCGCCTGCCATTCCCCCCGCTTCGAGAGCCGGTTGAGCTCGCCCTGGAGCTCCCCCCAGCCGTGGACCTCGAGCACGCCGCGATAGGCGGGTGTCGAGCCGTAGAACCCGATCTGGGCGGCGACCGCGGTGCGCATCGCCTGCCATTCCCGTTCGTCGCGGCCGGTGACGACGAACGCGGGATAGCAGAGCTCGACGTCGCGACGCGCGCGGCCCGAACGCGCGAGGCCTCGTTCGAGGGCGGGCAGCGTCACCTCGCGCAGATAGCGCTCAGTCGTGAAGGCGTGCACGAGCATGCCGTCGGCGACCTCGCCCACGACCTCCGTCATCATCGGGCCGACGGCGGCGAGCACGACCCGGGGCGGACCGTACGGGTTGTTCTTCGGTATGAAGTTGGGGGTCATCAGCGTATGGGTGTAGTGGTCGCCGCGGAAGGCGAGCGGCTCGTCCTCGTACCAGCAGCGCCAGATCGCCCGCATCGCGAGCACGAACTCCCGCATGCGCGCAGCGGGCGCGGACCACGGCATGCCGAAGCGCTTCGTGACGTGGGGCTTGATCTGGGACCCGAGGCCGAGAATGAAGCGCCCCTTCGAGAAGGCCTGCAGGTCGTTGCCGATCTGCGCGACGGTCATCGGGTTGCGGGCGAACGCGACGGCGATCGAGGTCATGAGCTGGATGCGCTCGGTGTGTTCGGCTGCGAGCACGAGGGGCAGGAAGGGATCGGAGTCGATCTCCGCCGTGACGAGCGCGTCGAAGCCCTCGGCCTCGAGGGCGCGGGCGGAGGCCCCGATGCGAGAGAGATCCGAGATGCCGACGAGCCCCGAATCGACCTTCATGCTGCGCTCCCCATTTTCGCCTCTCGTCGCCTCTCGTCGGCCCGCGATTTCGGTCCTCGACCTCGGCCGTCGGCTTCGGCCCGTGTCGCAACGCATTCGCGGCGTTCGCGACAGCGGCTCGTCCGCGAGCGGCCGGCCTTGCCTCGGGCTTCCTACCAGAATCGCTTCGAAGGTGTCAACCTGAAGTACGCAGCCGATCCGAACCGGATCGGGCCCGCCACCCGAGGAGTCGACCGTGCCCCGACCGATCCGAATCGCGAACTGCTCGGGCTATTTCGGCGACCGTGCGACCGGCATGCGCGAGATGGTCGAAGGGGGTCCGATCGACGTCCTGACGGGCGACTGGCTCGCCGAGCTGACGATGCTGATCCTCGCGCGAACGCGGGCCAAGCGGCGCAGCGGGGGTTATGCGCGGAGCTTCGTGACCCAGCTCGAAGAGGTCATGGGGACCTGCTTGGGGCGCGGAATCAAGGTCGTGTCGAACGCCGGCGGCCTCGATCCCGAGGGCTGCGCGCGCGAGCTCCACGAGATCGCCATCCGCCTCGGCCTCTCGCCGAAGATCGCCTGGGTCGGCGGCGACGACCTGATGCCGCGGCTTTCCGAGCTCGTCGAGACGAACGCGCTCCGGCATTTCGAGACCGGCGAGCCGATCCGCGATCCGGGCCGTTTCCTGACCGCCAACGCCTATCTCGGCTGCTTCGGCATCGTCGACGCCCTCGAGCGCGGCGCCGACATCGTCGTCACCGGCCGCGCCACCGACGCCGCGATCGTCTGCGGCCCCGCGGCCTGGCACCACGGCTGGAAGCGCGACGACTGGAACGCCCTCGCCGGCGCCGTCGTCGCGGGCCATCTGATCGAATGCAGCAGCCAGGTCACGGGCGGCAACTACTCGTTCTTCGAGGAAGTACCGGGCATCGAGCACATCGGCTTCCCCTGGGCCGAGATCGCCGCCGACGGCAGCTGCGTCGTCGGCAAGCACGACGGCACCGGCGGTGAGGTCTCCCTCGGCACCGTCACTTCGCAGCTGCTCTACGAGATCGGCGGCCCCCGTTATTTCGGCCCCGACGTCACGGCCCGCTTCGACACGATCCGGCTCGAGGCGCTCGCACGCGATCGGGTGCGCGTCCACGGCGTGCAGGGCGAGCCGCCGCCCGAGACGCTGAAGGTCTGCATGAATCGCAGCGGCGGCTTCCGCAACGACATGCGCGTCGCGCTCGCGGGCCTCGACGTCGAGGCCAAGGCCCGGGTCGTCGAAGCGGCCTTCTGGCGTGCCTGCCCCTACGGCCCGAACGACTATCAACAGGTCACGACCCGCGTGCTGCGGACGGAGAAGACCGATCCCGCCTCGAACGAGGAGGCGATCGCGGTCTGGCACGTCTGCGTCAAGGATCCCGACGAAAAGAAGGTCGGCCGCGCGTTCTCGAACGCCGTGGCAGAGCTCGCCTTGTCGTCGATCCCCGGGTATTTCTCGCTCTCCGGCGGGCCTGCCGAGGCGAAGCCCTTCGGCGTGTACGAGCCGGCCGTCATTCCCGCCGCGCTCGTGCCGCAGACGGTCCGCTTCGTCGGCGGCGAGGGCCGGAGCGTGGATTCGGTGGCCCCGGGCGGGGGCACTTCGATCTGGAGCGGGATCGTTCCCGCGCCGGGGCCGGATGCGGCCATCCCGAACGGACCGACGCGGCGAGCGCCGCTCGGCCGCGTCGTCGGCGCGCGTTCGGGTGACAAGGGCGGCAACGCCAATCTCGGCGTCTTCGTGCGCAGCGATCCGGCCTGGGCCTGGCTCGACGAGTTCCTGACGACGGATTGCCTCGTCCGCCTGCTTCCCGAGCTCGCGGGCTTCGAGGTCGAACGCTTTCGCTTCCCGGCGCTCCGGAGCCTCAACTTCGTCGTCCACGGCCTGCTCGAAGAGGGCGTCGCGGCGGCGACCCGCCAGGACGGACAGGCCAAGAGCCTCGGCGAATGGCTGCGCGCGCGCTGGGCGGAGATCCCGGTCTCGCTGCTCGACTGAAGCCTGTCCGGCGCGACGAGAGTCCGGCGTCCTCTCGTCCCTCTCGTCCCTCTCGCTCCTGACGACCCTGGCGACCCGGCCGACCCGGCGACGCGAGCGGGAAGGTCCCGCCTCGCCTCTCAGCCGCGCAGCACGGTCCCAGCCGGAATCACCCGCTGCTCCGCGTCGTCGTTGACCAACGCGACCTCGCCCTCGATCGAGACGTCCGCGCCGAAGCGGAAATCGCCGCGGATCGTCAGCCGACGGCAATGCCGGAGCGACGGCGCGCCTTGCTCGAAGCGCGCCTCGAAGTCGGCGATCTGCGAATAGTGGCGCGGATCGAGATCGACCACCCGCGCGCGATTCGCCTCGGGATCGCGCGCCACGACGCGTGCATCGCCCCCGAGTTCGAACGCGTCCGACCAGAGCACGAGCAGATCGTTCGTCGTCTTGACCGGCGCGAAGCGCTCGCGCGGGACCACGATCGCCCGGGCGTCGTCGAAGCATTCGATCGCCGAGCCCATCGCGGTCTCGAGCTGGAAGCAGCGCGGGCTCTTCGGATCCGCCGGCGAGACCCGCTTTTCGTTGCAGATGACGGGCAGCGGGAGGCCCTCCGGCGAGCGCGCGAGCGCCTCGGCGAGGGCGTCGAGATCGAGCCAGAGATTGTTGGTGTTGAAGAAATGGTGTCGCTCGACGTCCTGGAACGCGGCGGCATCTTCGGCGGCGCATTGCGCGCTCTCGCGCAGCATCAGGCGACCGCCGCGCCGCGCGAGATGGCCGCCCTTGCGGTCGGCGAGCGTGCGCTTCGCGACCTCCATCGCGAAGGGCAGCCCCTCCTGCGCGAACCAGCCGAGCAGGCGCAGATCGAGGACCGCGCCGAGGTTGTCGGAGTTCGAGACGAACGCATAACGGAAGCCGTTCGAGCGCAGCGTCTCGAGCATGCCGGAGCTCGCGAGCGCGATGAACAGATCGCCATGGCCCGGCGGACACCATTCGAGCGACGGATCCTCGGGCCAGACGACCGGCCGGAACGTGTCGGCGTCGATGCGCGGGACCTTGTGCTGCAGAAAATCGAGGGGCACCTGCTTCTCGAGCTCGGGATGCACGAGCAGCGCCTCGAGCGAATCGTCGCGCGTCCGGTAGCTGTTCATCAGCACGAGCGGCAGCGGGGCGCCCCAGCGCGCCCGCTGATGGAGCACCTGCCGCGCGATCAGGTCGAGGAAGCTGATGCCCGGCCTTACCGGCAGCAGGCTCTTCGCCTTCGAGAGACCCATGCTGGTCCCGAGGCCGCCGTTGAGCTTGAGGACGACGGCGCGCGCCGCGGCGCGCCGGCCGGCCTCGGCATGGTGATCGAGGCTCGCGAGCTCGGGCAGGGCGTCGACCGGCTCGATCTCGGACTCCCGGATCAGGGTCGCCCCGCCCTCGGCGACATAGCGCGCCGCGCGCAGGAAGGCCCGGGTCGCGATCTCGGGGAGCTTCTCCGCACGCATCCGCTCGGCGAATCGCGCCAGCGTCGCGTCGTCGAGCTTCCTGCCGGACTGGTTTGCCGAACGCGTGTTCAAGCCTGCCTCCCGTCTCCCGTCTGTGCGGGAGCTGGAAACCGTTTCGTCCGTTCCGGTTCGATGCTTGCGCCCGAACTGGGTCCCCGACCGGGCCCGATCGGGGTCACGAGGGGCGAAGTTCGACCGCCGATCAGCTTCCGGAGTCCTGCCGAGCCCGGCGCGGGCCCCCGATCCATCCGCCGGCGGGCTGCGCGCCCGACCCGCCAGAAGCTAGCGTCGCTGGGATTCCACCCGGAGGAGCCCGTGGCCGGCCAGCCGATCCGCATCGACGACCTGAGAAACCCGATCCTCGACGACCAGCAAAAGGCGGCCCTCGCCCACGGCGAATCGGTCCGCACCGAGCTGACGGTGAAGGCCGTCCTCGAGGAGGCCGTCCGCAAGACCGACCTCGACGATTTCGGTCCCGACGACTTCCACGAGCGGCTGGCCCTCTGGCTCGCCTGCGCCGACGACGATCCGAACCGCACGGGCCTCGGCCGCATGATCCATTTCGCCGACTGCGCGCGCTATGCCGCGGCCCGGCTCCGGATCCGGGACCTCTTGAAGCGCCATCCGGAGATCCGCGACCTGCGGATCGAGCGGCCGATCATCGTCGTCGGCCTGCCGCGCTCGGGCACGACCCATCTCGTCAACCTCATCGCCGCCGACCAGCGCCTGCGCTCGATGCCGCTCTGGGAGGGCCAGGAGCCGGTCCCCGATCCGAACGAGAAGCCGGGCCCCGACGGCATCGATCCGCGCTGGCATCGCTGCAACGCGATCTGGGAACGGATGCGGACGGGCTCGCCACTGCTGGCGGCCATGCATCCGATGGAGCCCGACCACATCCACGAGGAGCTTGAGTTCCTGCTCCCCGACTTCACCAGCTACAACATCGAATGGGTCGTCCGCGCCCCCCGCTGGCGCGACTACTACCTCGCCCACGACCAGACGCCCCACTACCGCGGAGCCCTGCTCGACGGGCTCAAGATCCTGCAGTGGTACAAGCCGCGCGAGCGCTGGGTGCTGAAATGCCCGCAGCATCTCGAGCAGCTCGGGCCGCTGATGAAGACCTTCCCGGACGCGACCGTCGTCGTGACCCACCGCGATCCGGTCTCGGTCATCCAGTCGGCGGCGACGATGCTCGCCTACGGCGCGCGCATGAACTACTACTCGACCGACCCCGAGTGGTACCTCGAATACTGGCACGACCGCGTCCGCCGCCTGCTCGAAGCTTCCGTGCGGGATCGGCATCTCCTGCCCGCGGATCGCACGGTCGACGTCCTGTTCCACGAGTTCATGAAGGACGACATGGCGACCGTCGAGCGGATCTACGAGGTCGCCGGCCTGCCCATGACGAACGAGGCCCGCGGCCAGCTGAATGCCTACGTCGCCGCCCATCCGCGCGGCAAGGAAGGCCAGGTCGTCTACGACCTGCGCCGGGATTTCGGCGCCGATCCCGAGGAGCTGCGGAAGGCGTTCCGGTTCTATTTCGACGCCTTCGAGGTCCGCGCGGAGGTGCGTTAGTCGCTCCGGCGGCCGTTCGGCTCAGGCCTTCGGAAAGAACTCGAAGGAGAGGTCCGTCGCATCGCGCGCCGCGCCCTCGGAGACGTCCGCGCGCTCGAGGTCGTAGACGCTCGACAGGTCGAGCAGGTGGGTCCGGTGCTCGATCGCCCAGCGACCGTTCCTGCGCGCGAAACGATCGAGATAGCGACCCCGGCCGACGAGCTCCTGCTGACGGCCCGCGGCGTCGGGCAGGGCCCAGAGCACGACCGTGACGTAGGCCTCGCTGAGGGCGCGGTCGCCCTGGACCTCGATCAGGACGTTGGTGATCTGGTGGGAATGCCTTTCCATCGCCGCATGCGCCTGCCAGACCCAGTCGATGAAGCCGCGGCCCGTCCCCTCGAAGATGCCGTCGTAGAAGGCCGTCGCGCCGGGATGCCAGACACCGTACGCCATCTCCTTGTCCATCCGATCGAGGCCGCGGCAATAACGCGACAGGACGTCGCGGATCTCCGCCTGGTCGATCAGGGTCTGGATCGCGTGCGCGTTCGTCGACATGGGAACCTCCGTGGTCGGGAGTGGCAGGGAGTGGCGGGGCATGCGCGCCCGACTCTACTCCAGATGCGACGTTCCGATGGGCGGGCTCGTTCGCGCTGGATTAGCGTCGGCCGGATCGCGCGCGAAGCCGTGCGCCGTCCCGACTCCTCGCGGAGGAACCGATGAACGACGCGAAATCCCGGAGCCGAGGTCGCGCGGCCGCCCGCCTCGCACGCCCGCCGTTCGCGCTCCGCGTACTCGCTTGCCCGCTCGTCCTCTTCGTCATCCAAGCCGGCTGCCAACGCCCCGAGACGCCGCCCGACCCGCCGGCCGCGCCGTCCGCCGCCGCCGTCGAGACCGCCCTCGCCCCCGACGGCCGCCCCTACAGCGAGGTACGCGAAGCCTGCCTCGACCGCGATCCCCGGCGACAGGCCTACTTCGGCGAGCTCCACGTCCATTCGACCCTCTCGATGGACGCCTGGCTCGCCGACGTGCGCAACGGACCGGACGAGACCTATCGCTTCGGACGCGGCGAGGAGATCCTGCTCCCGCCCCTCGACGCCGAAGGGCGCGGCACGCGCAAGGCGCGGCTCGAGCGGCCGCTCGACTTCGTCGCCCTCACGGACCACGCGGATTTCCAGGGCGAGGTCGCGCTCTGCACCCGGCCCGGTTCGTCCGTCTACGAGACGGAGGCGTGCCGGACCTTC
>CAZFKD010000037.1:0-5485 GCA_964519695.1 uncultured Spirochaetaceae bacterium | reverse complement strand
CCGGGGTGACGACGCCGAGTCGCCCCCGCCCGCGTTCGGCGTGAAGAACGCGATGAGCCTCGGTGCGAGGATGTCGAAGCTGTCGACCGCTCTCGATGCGGAAGCCCGCGAAACGAAGCGCAGCGACGAGCTCTGCGGGCCGGACGGCGAGCTCTGCCGCGCCGCCATGCGGACCGTCTGGGAGGAGCAGCAGGCCGCCGCCGAGCGCCACTACGATCGCTCGGCGCGCTGCGGCTTCACGACCTTCCACGCCTACGAGTACACGGCGACCCCGGGCCTTGCGAAGATCCATCACAACGTGATCTTCCGGAACGCCGCCGTGCCCGCGGCGCCCATTCCCTGGATCGATTTCCCCGACGTCTACGACCTCTGGTCGCGGCTGCGCAGCGAGTGCTCGGACGCCGGGACCGGCTGCGACGTGCTCACGATCCCCCACAACTCGAACCTCTCGAACGGCAACATGTTCGCCGTCACCGGCCGCGACCTCCCGCTCGAGGCGCAGCGCGCGCGGGCGATGCTACGGGCGGATCTCGAACGGCTCGCGGAGATCAGCCAGATCAAGGGCGACTCGGAGTGCCGCAACGGCATGTACGGCGTGATCGGCGCGCCCGATGAATTCTGCGGCTACGAGCAGTGGCGCGGGCGGGAGTTCGAGGACTGCCGTGAGGGCGTCGGCGCAGGCGCGCTGATGGATCAGGGCTGCGTCTCCCGAACGGACCTCCTGCGTTATGCGCTGCTCGAGGGCTTCCGCGAACAGCGCCGCATCGGCGTCAATCCCTACAAGCTCGGCATCATCGCGGCCACCGATTCCCACAACGCGAACCCCGGCCACGTCGAGGAGTATTCCTACCCGGGCTGGATGGGCAGCGTCGATGCGAGCCCGGCGCTGCGCCTCGCGGCGCCGCCCGGCCCCGTCACGTTGACCTACAACGCGATGTCGAACCCGGGCGGGATCGCCGGCGTCTTTGCCGAGGAGAACTCCCGCGATGCCCTCTTCGACGCCATGAAAAGGCGGGAGACCTTCGGCACCAGCGGCCCCCGCATGACGGCGCGTTTCTTCGGCGGCTGGGGCCTCCCGTTGGACCTCTGCTCGCAGCCCGATCTGGTCGAGCGGGGTTATGCCGATGGCGTTCCGATGGGCGGCGACCTGCCGGCCCGGCCGCCCGCGGCCGCGGCGCCGACCTTCGTCGTCAGTGCCCTGCGCGACGGGGGGACGGTCGAGCATCCGGGCGGGCTGCTGCAGCGGACCCAGATCGTGAAGGGCTGGGTCGACGCAGAAGACCGCTTCCATCAGGTCGTCCACGACGTCGCGGGCGGCGCGAACGGTGCCGACGTCGATCCGGCGACCTGTGCGCCGCGCGGCGAGGGCCACGAGAGCCTCTGCGCGGTCTGGATCGACCCGGCCTTCGACGCCGCGCAGAACGCGGTCTATTACGCTCGGGTGCTCGAGAACCCGAGCTGTCGCTGGACGGCACTCCAATGTCTCGCGCTCGACGCGGCCGTTCGGCCCCCGGCCTGCTTCGACCCGAAGATCCCGACGACGATCCAGGAGCGGCTCTGGACCTCGCCGATCTGGTACGAATTTGGCGCCGGTGTACGACCGGCGAGCACCACGTCCGGCGACGAAGAGCGAGCCGACGCGGCGACCTCGGCGAGCAGAGCGGGCGGAACGGGCTGAACGAGCCGGTCCCGTACGGCGGACCTCGCCGCTCGAGCAGCGGCGCGAAGCGCGCGCGTGTAAGAGCGTGCGAGGGCGGCGCCGAAGCGATCGGTGCCGCGATTTTTCTCGCCGGGCAGCGGGCTCTCGTTGGCATCGTTCGCGCCGCCGGTAGACTCTCGCGCCATGCGCATCTTCCTCTTCGTGATCGTTCTTTGTCTGCTCGCAGCCGGCGGCGCGTGGATCCACGCGGGCGGGGCGCCGGGGCCCGTGATCGAGATCTCCGGGCCCGAAGCCGTCGGCCAGATCGGTGACGCGACCGTCGCGGTCGTGGCGCCCGGCCGCCATCTCGAGCGTCTCCAGATCGCGCTCGTCCAGGGCGATCGGACGACGACGCTCTTCGACTCGCCCGTCGGCGCGGTCGCCGGATCGCCGGGCGACGGAGCGGATTCGGGCGCCGGGATCGAGCGCGAGGGCGAGGACCGCCTGCGCGTGACGCGCTCGATCGGCAAGCGGGCGATCCCGAGCCTCGTCGCGGGAAGCGCAGAGATCCAGGTGACGGCGGTGCGCCCCGTCCTGTTCGGTCTGCGCCAGGCGACGTCGACCCTCGCGGCGACGGTCGAGGTCAAGCTGATCCCGCCGCAGGTCTCCGTGCTCTCGCTCCATCATTTCGTCAACCAGGGCGGCTCCGAGGTCGTCGTCTACCGCGTGAGCCCGCCGGATTCGGATTCGGGCGTGCGCGTCGGCGAGATCGAGTACCCGGGCTTCCCGGCGAGCGGGGCCGGCATTCCCGGCGCGGACCCCGGCCTGCGCGTGGCGTTCTTCGCCCTGCTGCCGAGCCAGGACGTGGCCGTGCCGATCCAGGTCTATGCCCGCGATCCGATCGGCAACGAGGGGATGGGGAGCTTCGACTTCCGCGTCTTCCCGAAGCGGTTCCGCGACAGCCGGATCGAGGTCGACGACCGCTTCCTCGGCCGCGTCGTGCCGGCGATCCTGCAGAACACGCCCGAGTTCGTCGTCGAGAACCCGTCGGACCTCATCGCCGCCTACCTGCGGATCAATCGCGATCTGCGCAAGCTGAACAACGAGACGATCGCGAGCCTCGCCCGGGAGACCTCGCCCGAGATCCTCTGGCGCGGCCCCTTCAAGCAGCTGCTCAATACCGCCGTCGAAGCCGGCTTCGCTGACCAGCGGACCTACGTCTACCAGGGGCGCGACATCGATCATCAGGTCCATCTCGGCTTCGACCTCGCCTCGACGATGGCGGCGCCCGTCAAGGCGGCGAACCGCGGCCGGGTCGTCTTCGCCGGATGGCTCGGGATCTACGGCAACTGCGTGATCGTCGACCACGGCATGGGCCTGCAATCGCTCTACGCCCATCTCTCCTCGATCGGCGTCCAGGCGGGTCAGACCGTCGAGCAGGGTGCCGAGCTCGGCCGCAGCGGCGCGACCGGGCTCGCCGGCGGCGACCATCTGCATTTCACGATGCTGCTCGGCGGAAACGCCGTGACGCCGATCGACTGGTGGAGCGAGCAGTGGGTCAACGATCGGGTGATGCGGAAATTCATCGAGGCCGGTGCTCCGACGGACGGCAGCGGCGCGGCGACCGAATCGGCGGAATCGGTGCCGCTCGCGCGGGCGGGCGAGCCCGCTGCGAGCGCGGACCCGATCGCAGCGGCCGCGCTCTGAGATGGAAGAGCCGACGCACCGCGCGACCCCGATCGAACGCCCGCGACCGGCGCGACGGAGCGCCCGCCCCGCGGCTGTGGCGTTCTTGACCGTCGGCCTGTTCGCCCTCGCCCCGGCCCTGGCCGGCGGCGAATCGGCGCGCACGCTCGCGGAGGCCACGGCGGCAACGACTGCGGAGCCCCCTCCGGCGGCCGTACCCGTTGCGTCCGCCGCGCCCTCGTTCGAATTCGCGCTCGCCCCCGCGCGACCCGCGACGCCGCCCTACGTGATCAGCGAGCGCCGCGCGGCCTGTCGGGAATACGCGCCCGAGCGACGCCCCTTCTTCGGCGATCTCCACGTCCATACCGCGCGCTCCCAGGACGCCTCGACGCAGGATACGCGGGTCACGCCGGCCGAGGCCTATCGCTTCGCGCTCGGCGAAGCGATCGGCATCCAACCCTACGACGCCGAAGGGCGCGCACGGCGAACGGTGCAGCTCGCCCGCCCGCTCGACTTCGCCGCCGTGACCGATCATGCCGAACAGATCGGCGAGGTCCACATCTGCAAGACGCCGGGCCAGCCCGGCCACGACTCGCTCGTCTGCGGGCTCTATCGGAATTTTCCCCGCGTCGCGTTCTTCGTCATGAACGGGCGTTATTCGCTCTTCGAGTCGCGCTGGGGCTTCTGCGGCGAAGGCGCGAAGCATTGCTTCGCCGCCGCCGGCGTCGTCTGGAACGAGCACCAGACCGCCGCCGAGGCCGCCTACGATCGCGAGGCCTCCTGCCGCTTCACGAGCTTCGTCGCCTACGAATGGACTGCGAGCGGCCACGACG
Source organism: uncultured Spirochaetaceae bacterium (assembly GCA_964519695.1). Lineage (GTDB taxonomy): Bacteria > Myxococcota_A > UBA9160 > UBA9160 > UBA4427 > UBA4427. The sequence continues at coordinate 1,327 of CAZFKD010000037.1, read as the reverse complement.
GCGGACATCTCCATCGCAACGTGATCTTCCGCAACGAGCGTGTGCCGGCGCTGCCGATCAGCGTGATGGAGACGGGCTCGATGGCGATCGGGCTCTGGGAGCGTCTCGACCGCGAATGCCGCGACGGAACACCGGGCTGCGAGTCGATCACGATCCCCCACAACTCGAACTGGAGCGCCGGCTCCGCCTTCACCTCCGCCGTGACCCCGGCCGCCGAGATCACGACCGAAGAGGCGGAGATCCGCGCGCGCTACGACCGCCTGGCCGAGGTCATGCAGCACAAGGGCGAGTCCGAGTGCGCGATGACGCCCGGCGTGACCGACGAGGGCTGCGGGTTCGAGAAGGCGCTCGACCATCAGAATCCGATGGGCGGCGACGAGCCGAACGAGATCGATTTCGTCCGCACCGCCCTGAAGCGCGGTCTCGTCCTCGAGCCGGCGCTCGGTGCGAACCCCTTCCGCTTCGGCCTGATCGGAAGCACGGATACCCATCTCGGAACCCCCGGCCTCGTCGCCGAGCGCGGCTTCGTCGGTCATGGCGGTGCGGGCAAGCCCGGCACGCTGGCGCTCGAACCCGGGCTTCCCGATGTCCCGGCCTTGAATCCCGGCGGCCTCGCCGTGCTCTGGGCGGAGGAGAACAGCCGCGACGCGCTCTTCGAGGCGATGCTCCGCAAGGAGGCCTACGCCACGAGCGGAACGCGTCCGGAGCTGCGCTTCTTCGGCGGCTGGAGCTATGCGGACGATGCCTGCGCCGGGCCCGAAGTCGCGAAGTCCGGCTATGCGCAGGGCGTCCCGATGGGGGGCGATCTGCCGCCGCGTCCGGCGGAGGCCGGCGCGCCGCGCTTCCTCGTCAGCGCCGTGCGTGATCCGCATCCGGAGGGCGGCGATCTCGAGCGCATCGAGATCGTGAAGGGCTGGAGCGAGGACGGCGTCGCGAAGGAGGTCGTCTTGACCGTCGCGGGCGGCGATCGCGAGGCCGACGTCGACCTCGCGACCTGTGAGCCGCGCGGCGAAGGTCATGCGCAGCTCTGCGAGGTCTGGACGGATCCGGATTTCGATCCGGCGGAGCCCGCCTTCTATTATGCGCGTCTGCGCGAGAATCCGAGCTGCCGCTGGACGCAGTGGACCTGCAACGCGGCGGGCGTGCGCTGCGAGGATCCCTCGACGATCGGCGAAGGTTACGAAGCCTGCTGCTCGGGCGAGGTCCCGCCGACGATCCAGGAACGCGCCTGGAGCTCGCCGATCTGGTATCAGCCCTGAGAGGCTGTGAAGATATCGTCTTGGTCGCGTCGCTTGCGGCGGCGGGCCATCTGCGGCGTTGCTCCTCC
>CAZFKD010000036.1:9506-15610 GCA_964519695.1 uncultured Spirochaetaceae bacterium | reverse complement strand
GGGCCCGGGACGAGCCGACGCTCGTAGGCTGCGATCGCCTTGCCGATCTGCGCGAACGCGACGTCGATCGCCCGGCGATCCGCCGGCGCGAGGCGGAACCACGCATCCTGGGTCGCCGCGTCGCCGAAGGGGCTCGCGCGCTTCGGGAGTCGCGCCAGGTCGCCGGGAATCGGTGGTCCACCGAAGACCGCCGCGTAGAGCGCCGCCGCGACCGGATCCCGCGCGACGTGCAACACGACCTCGAGTCGGCTCACGTTCATCTCCGCCGCCGACTCGAAGGGCGCGAGCGCCTGGGACCAGAGGCTGTCACGACGGCCATCCCAGAACTGCCAGGGCGACCATGCGGCGCCGACGACCGTCGGCGTGTTGCGGCTCGTCTGCGCGACGCCCTGCGCGACCCGCCGGCCGTCGCTGAAATGAAGCTCGGGCAGATGGCAGGTCGCGCAGGCGATCTGGCCGTTCGAGGAGAGCCGGGTCTCGAAGAAGAGCCGATGGCCGAGCTCCGCCGCCCGCGGATCGTCGGCGATCCGATTCGAGGGATCCCGGGGCACCGGCCCGAGCGCATCGATCGACATCGAGCGCATGAGCGAGATCTGATCGGCCCGCCAACCGTCGACCTCGATCGGCCCGGCCTGCGCCACGGCTTCGGTCGACGTCCCGTTCGTCGAACGATTCTCGCCGCTCTCGCCGCTCCAGTCGCCGTTCTCGCGACCTTCTTCGTCGCGCTCGGAGCAGCCGGCCCCGAGCGCCGCGATCAGCATCGCGGCGAGTGCGAGCCTGTACGCGCCGCCTCGGGCGGCGACGCGCCGGGTCGGGAGCGGATCGTGCGGGGGCGCGCCGTGCGCGCGATGCATCGCCATCGTGCACGAGAATGGCGCGTGCGGTCGGGCGGGGCGAGGGCCGAGGCGCGCTGCGTCTCGCTTCGATCGCGCGATCTTCTGGCGGATTGGACGGGGTTCGGCGGCGTCGACTGGCGCGGAGTCGGACGTCGTGCGTAGGATCGGTCGGCGAGGCTCCGCAGAAGTCGATGGAGCAGGTCAGGAAACGATGCACGCCTTCCGGCCCATTTTTTCGATCGAAGCGCGCACGCGCGTGTGCACGCGTCGGATCATTCGTGCTGGCCTGATGCTGATGGCCGCGACGACCGCGCTCGCGTGCGGCGACCGAGATCGGAACCGGGACGCCGATCGCTCCGCGTCGCCGCCGGCCGCCGCTGCGGCGGATGCGTCGCTCGCCCCTTCGCCCGAAGCTCCGGCGGCCGGGTCGATCGCCGCACAGGGACTCGAGGCCGTGAGCGCGGACGGGCGCTATCGCATCGGGATCCGCCCGGAGATGGGACGAGCTTCGATCGGCGTGCTCCACGCCTGGGTGGTCGACGTTTCGCTGCCCGACGGGCGCGCGACGGATGTCCGCGAGCTGCGTTTCGACGGCGGCATGCCGCAACACGGCCACGGTTTCGAGACGGCGCCCCGGGTGACGGCCCGGCTCGGTCCTGCGGCCTTCCGCGTCGATGGCGTGCGTTTCTCCATGGCCGGGGATTGGACGATCCGTGTCGACGTCGCGGGCGCGGGCGGAGTCGACTCGGCGAGCTTCGTCGTCGACGTCGGGCCATGACGCATCCGACCCGAGCGGGCGAGTCGAATCCCGGCCGAATCCCGCGCGGAGTCGCCCGCGGCAGCGCCGCAGCCCTCGACGGGCGGCGGGTCGTCGAGGGCCGCGCGCCGGTGCCGCGGAGGGCGTACGGGGCGGGTTAGAATCGAGGGGGACTGCTCGCGCTGGAGGATCGCCCATGCGTCTGCGCTTCGGATCGAACGTCCCGCAAACAGTCGTGTCGTGCGGAACGGCTACGGCCTGCTCCGTTCTGTTGGCGATCGCCTGCGAAGGCGCCGATCCGGAGGACCTCCGCGGGGCGGCCCCGAGCGGAGCCGTCGAATCCGAGGCACGCCTCGCGCGGGCGCGCGAGCGGATGGTCGACGACCAGCTCGTCGGCCGCGACCTCCGCGACGAACGGGTGCTCGGGGCGATGCGTCGCGTCCCGCGGCATCGTTTCGCTCCCGACGTCGATCCGATCGAGGCCTACGAGGACCGGCCGCATCCGATCGGCGAAGGCCAGACGATCAGTCAGCCCTACATCGTCGCGCTGATGACCGAGCTCGCGCGGGTCGAGCCGCCCTGCAAGGTGCTCGAGGTCGGCACGGGCTCGGGTTATCAAGCTGCCGTCCTCGCCGAGCTCGGCTGCACCGTCTATTCGATCGAGATCGTCGAGTCCCTGGCCCGCCGGGCCGAACGCCTGCTCGGCGAAACCGGCTACGGCGATCGCGTCCACGTGCGCTTCGGCGACGGCTATCGGGGATGGCCGGAGCAGGCACCCTTCGACGCGATCCTCGTGACCGCGGCCGCGCCGCGTCTGCCCGACCCCCTGCTCGAGCAGCTCGGGCTCGGCGCGCGGCTCGTGATCCCCGTCGGCGAGATGCGGCAGGAACTCGAGGTCCATCGCCGGACCGAGCGGGGCTTCGAGCACGAGCGCGTGACGGGCGTCCGCTTCGTGCCGATGACGGGCGAGGTGCGGCGCTGACCGGGCCCTGCCGAACGTCGCGACCCCGGGTCATGAAATTTCCGGTTCGACCCCTCTCGCGGGACCCCTAATATTTCGATAACTATGGAAATATGGAAAAACAGGACGTCCTCGCGGCCCTCGCGGCCCTGGCCCACGCAACCCGGCTCGACGTATTCCGACGCCTCGTGCGCGCGGGCCAGGGCGGGGTCCCGGCAGGCCGTGTCGCCAGCGACCTCGGGATCCCGCCCGCGACGCTCTCGTTCCATCTGAAGGAGCTGCGGAGCGCCCGGCTCGTGACGGGCGAGCGCGAAGGCCGGCTCATCCGGTACGCGCCGGATTTCGGCGTGATCGGCGAGCTCGTCGGTTATCTCGGCGAGAACTGTTGTCGTGACGGGGGCGGGTGCGGTCCCGTCGTCGCCGCGAGGGCCGGAGTGTCTCCGGCTTCGAAGAGGCCTCGAAACGAGGAACGCGCGGGAAGCGCGAAGCAGCCTGCCCGAAGCAGGCAAGGAGTCCAGCGATGAGATTGCAGCTCGCCCTCAACGTCGACGACATCGAACAGGCGGTCGATTTCTATTCGAAGCTTTTCGATACGCAGCCCGCCAAGCGCAAGCCCGGCTACGCGAACTTCGCGATCGCCAATCCGCCGCTCAAGCTCGTGCTCTTCGAGGTGAAGGACGCGCAGGAGCGGATCAATCATCTCGGGGTCGAGGTGTTCGACGGCGAAGAAGTGACCGCCGCGACCGAGCGGCTCAAGGCGGCCGGCCTCGAGACGCTCGTCGAGGACGAGACGACCTGCTGCTATGCGAAGCAGGACAAGGTCTGGGCGATCGAGCCGCAGGGGCTGCGCTGGGAGTGGTATCGCGTGCTGGGGAGCAGCGAGACGTTCGGAGCGGCGCCCGCCGGGCTTTCCGTGCCGGATTCGTCGGCGGCGTCGGGCCGCGGTCGCGACGCAGCGCCCAGCAAGGGCGAAGCCTGCTGCGGTTAGGCGGGGGACTCGGCCGCGAGGTCCGGGCCCGCTTCGTCCGGGCTCTTCGCGGCTACCCGCAGCGGCCTGCCCTTGCGGCCGTAACGCGGTTCCGGCGCCGCGCTCAGGGCTGAACGGCCGGCGGCCGGACCCGCCAGAGCGCCGCGAGCGAGAGCAGGATCAGCGCGAGGAAGACGGAGAAGGCGATCCGATAGCTGCCCGTCTCGTCGAAGATCCAGCCCGCGAACGGGGTGCCCGTCGCGACGAGCGGCGTCATCAGCATCGTCTTCATGCCCATCATGGGACCGAAGGCGGCGGGGCCGAAGGTCCGGGCGATCAGCGCTGCGGAGAGGGGGAGGTTGCCGCCGATCCCGAGGCCGAGGATCGCAGTGATGCCCTCGAGCGCGAGGCTCGTCGGGAGCAGGAGGATGCCGCCGAGCGCGATCACCTCGAGCACGATCGAGACCGCATAGGCGGTCTGCACACCGGCGCGATCGGCGAGACGGCCGAACACGATCTTCCCGAACGCGGCGACCGTCGCCATGATCGCGAGCAGTCGCGACGCGCGCAGCGGCTCTACGCCTGCATCCGTCGCCATCGCGACGAGATGGGTCACGACGACGCTCGAGACCATGAAGCCGACGCCGGTAATGAACGAGATCAGCCAGAGATTGGTGTTGCGCCAGGCGGAGCGGGCGCTGCCGGGGGTCGGGGACGAGATCCCGGTCGGGGCACCGGCCGTCGTCCGCGGCGCTGCCGGCAGGGCCGGATCGGAGTCGAGACGAGCGTTCGCTCCGACCGGTCGAGGCGTGGCCGCCGGCGGCGCGACGCCGTCGGGATGCAGGCCGCGATCGGCGGGGCGGCCGACGATCAGCCAGGCGAGCAGCGGTGCGAGGGCGAGGATGACGAGTCCGAAGCCGAGGTAGACGTTCCGCCAGCCGTGCTCGCCGAAGAGGGAGACGGTGAGCGGGGCCATGACCATCCCGCCGAAGGAAGCGCCGATCTGGGAGATGCCGAGGGCGGTCGCGCGGGTCTTCGAGAACCAGTTGACGACCAGCGTCGACGCCCCGACACCGGAGAGCGTCCCTGCGGCGTAGGCCATCAGCAGCGGGTAGACGACGTAGAGCTGCCAGAGCGACGCCGCCTGCGAGATCGCGCAGAAGCCGAGCCCAGCCGCCAATGCGCCGGCCGGGATCAACAGGCGGAGATGGCCGTCGCTCGCCAGTCGGCCTACGAGGGGGGCGATCGCCGCTCCGGCCCACGGCATCACGAAGTGGATGCCCGATACGCCGAAACGACCCGCCTCGAACTCGACGGTCCACTCCTTCAGCGCGATTCCGAAGGTGTAGAAGATGACGCCCGACGAGACGAATTGCGTGACGAAGGCGACGCCGACCATGACCCAGCCGTAGAACACGCGGACTCCCTCCGGCGCCAGCCGGCCGAAACGGTGGGCGCGCCCGAGCGTCGCCTGGCCTCGATCGGTGCGACGATACACGCCGGTGGCCCGACGCGCGCCGGGGCTGTTATCGTCGTCGCACCGCATGGATGGGTTGCTCGGACAGCGTCGTGCCGCGAGCGGGCGCTGCGCCCGTCGATCGATCGAGCCGGGAACACGAAACGAGAAAGGAGCAGGACATGGACGCCTACGAGGCCCTCTATACGACCCGCGCGATGCGGCGGCTCAAGAAGGATCCGATTCCCGAGTCCGTCCAGAAGAAGATTCTCGACGCCGCGATCCGGGCGCCCTCGGGCGGCAATACCCAGGGCTGGCGCTTCCTGATCGTCGACGATCCCGCCGTCAAGGCGAACCTCGGCCCGCTCTATCGCAGCTGCATGGACGTCGTCTGGGGCTCCTTCTACAAGTCGCGGCGCGATGCGGCCGAGGCGGCGCCGCAGGATCCGGAGTCGATCGAGTTCATGAAGATGTACCGCTCGGCGGATCATCTCGCGCAGAAGTTCGAGGACGTGCCGCTCATGCTCTTCGCCTTCTGTCAGTTCGATACGACCGGCGGCTCGATCTTTCCCGCCGTCTGGAACGCGATGCTCGCGGCCCGGGTCGAAGGGGTCGGCAGCTCGCTGACGAGCGCGTTCTTTCTCAAGGTCGACGAGCTGAAGAAGATCCTCGGCGTTCCAGACGAAGGCGGCTGGAACTTCAGCTGCTGCGTGACCTTCGGCTATCCGATCGGGAAGTGGGGCGTCGCCCCGCGCCGGCCGGCCCATGAAGTCGCCTACCGCAACGCATGGAGCGCGCCGCTCGGCTTCGAGATCCCGGAGCCGCTCTGGAAGAAGGCATGAGCCGGCGCGCGCCGGTGCCGGTGCGAGTCGTCGCGTTTGCCCTGGCGCTCTGTGCGCTCGGGATCGGCTGCGCGAAGCCGCTCAACGAAGAGCGCTGGCTGGTTCTCGAGACCCCGCGGTTCGAGCTGATGACGACCCTCTCCGAGTACGAGGCGCGGGCCGTCGTCCGGGAGGTCGAGCGGTTCGATGTTTTGATCGAGAGACTGACCGGGCTGCCGGAGCCCGCTGCGAACGTTCCGACGCGCATCATCGCCTTCGCACGGCCGACGCAGCTCGCCGAACTTC
>CAZFKD010000036.1:0-9496 GCA_964519695.1 uncultured Spirochaetaceae bacterium | reverse complement strand
CTCGGCCCGGACGATCGGATTGCTCTCGCTGGGTATCCGCTCGAACCTGATCATCGGGGATGCGCCAGCCGGACGTCGCTCGCTCGTCTCCGAGCGCGTTCTTCACCAGTACATTCATGCCTCGCTGCGCAGCCGGGAAATGCGTCCGCACCCCAGCTGGTACGAAGAAGGCCTCGTCGCTCTGCTCAGCGCGGCGCACGTCCGGGGCAATTCGATCGTGATCGGGGATTTTCCCTGGAGTCTGAAGACCAAGGCGAAGAGCCCGGCCTGGGGTACGGTCGACGAGTTGATCGCGATCGGGCCGGGAGTTCGGCTCGATTCCGAAGAGCGCAGATCCTTCCTCGCCCAGTCCTGGGCGCTCGTACGCTATTTCCAGCTCGATCAACGGGAGCAGCGGACGCCCCCCCAGCTCGCCCTTCAGCGCTACATGGACCTGGTCGATCTCGGCATCTCGACGAACACGGCCTTCGCGACGGCGTTCGGGATGACGACGAAGCAGGCCGAGCGCCGCATCGAGCATGCGCTATTCGAGGGTGAGATCGGGATCATCGAGATCCCGCTCGCTGAGTTCGACGCCTCGGCGTCGCCGCCTACGATCCGGGCGGCGTCGCAGCACGAGATCGCCATCGCGCTCGGGGATGCAATGCTCGTCGGCAAGGAGCCGCTCGCGGCCGAGAGGCATTTCCGCTCGGCGCTCGCGCTCGATCCGGGCGACGCCCGTGCCTACGCGGGCCTCGGAGAAGCGCTTCGCATGCAGGCTCGTTGGAGCGAGGCGGAGACTGCCTTCCTGCACGCTCTCGACCTCGCGCCGGAGGCGTCCCGTGGCCATCTCGATCTCGGGCACTTCTTCGAGGCGAGAGCGCGCGCGACCGACGACCCGGCCTCGAAGAAGCGCCTCTTCGCGCAGGCGAGGGAACGATTCGAGCTCGCTGAAGTCCTCGACGGGACGGGCCCCGAAGTCCAGGTTCGGCTCGGCATTTCGCATCTCTACCCGGGCGAGAACGCGTCGGTCGCACTCGACCATCTGAAGCGTGCGGCCGCACGCCATCCCGGCTCGACGGAGATCCTGCTCGCCCTCGCCGAGGCCTATCTCGTCCGCGGCGACGAGGTCGTTGCGCGCGCCCTGCTTCAGCGCGCCCGCCCGACCTGCGGTGAGCAGGATTCTCATGCCACGATCGAAGAGTCGATCGCCGAGATTCGGGCGCGATACTCGGCGACGGCAGACCTGTCGCCCCGCGAATAGCTCCATCCGCCTCCACCGGGTCCTGCGCGCCCTCGCCGAGCGCGGTCTGCCGCGCCGTCCCCGCTCGCGGACTAACGCTTCGCCTTCTCGATCAGGACCCCGTCCTTCTTGATCTCCCCGACTTCGTGGACCGCGCCGAGCTCTTCGTCGAGGTAGCTCGGGCCCTGCGCCGTCGGGAGGAACCAGCCCGTCGGGCACATGGTCAGGATCTCGACGAACGAGAATCCCTGGCCCTTCATCTGCGAGGCGAAGGCGCGGTCGAGGAAGCGGCGCGCGCGGGCGACGCCCTTGGCGTCGTGGACCGAGGCGCGGGCGACGTAGGCCGTGCCTTCGAGCTGGGCGAGCATCTCGGAGATCAGGATCGGGTAGCCGTCGCGCGAGGCAATGCGCCCTTCGATGGTGTTCTTCGTGCGCTGGCCGAGGACGGTCGTCGCCGTCATGTGGCCGCCGGTCTCGCCGAAGACGCCGTTGTTGAGGAGGATGCAGGTCACCGACTCGCCGCGGGCCGCCGTATGGATCACCTCCTGCAGGCCCTCGTTCACCATGTCGCCGTCGCCCTGGAGCGTGAAGACGAGGCAATCCGGCCGCATGCGCTTCGCGCCCGTCGCGACCGACGGCGCGCGGCCGTGCAGCGCCTGGATGAGATCGATGTCCATCAGGCTCGTCAGGGCGGTGTAACAGCCGATGCCGATGACGCCGATCGTCTTCTGGCCGAGGTTCATGCCGTCGATCGAATCGAGGATCTGGCGCAGGGCGACGGGCTCGCCGCAGCCGGGGCAGAGGTCGTGCTCGCCCATCAACGTGAGGGCGGGCTCGAAATCCCCGGTCTTGCGGCTCGGCGCGTCGGGCGGGGCGTCGGTCTGGATCACGCGCAGGCGGTCGTCGCTGCTTCGCTCTTCGCTCATGCCACTACTCCTCTCGAGACGGGTCGCCCCTGATAGGCGTCGCGGGCGCGCGACGCGATGCGCTCGCTGTCGAGCAGCGGACCGATGCCGAAGCTCGCGGCGTCGGTCGAGATGCCGCCGATCGGGACGACCGGATGGCTGCCGTTCAGCGCGAGGCGCACGTCGTCGATCATCTGCCCCGCGTTCTGCTCGAGGCAGGCGACGAGGCGGCAGCCCTTCGCCGCGCGGGCGAGCGCCTCCGAGGGGAAGGGCCAGAGCGAGATCGGGCGGAAGAGGCCGACCTTCAGTCCCTCGGCGCGTAGCTGCGCGATCGACGCCCGGGCGAAGCGCGCGAGGGTGCCGAAGGCGACGATCAGCATCTCGGCGTCGTCGGCGTCCTCGACCTCGAAGCGCTGCTCGGCCGCCTCGATCCGCTGCTCCTTCTCCCAGAGCTTCTGCCAGAAGGCGCTCGGATCGATGCCCTTGCTGCCCTTCTCCATGCCGATCGGGTTCAGGTTGCGGGAGCGGCCCGTGCCGCCGAGGCTGCCGTCGACGGCCCAGTCCTTCGGCGGGAGGGCGCCGTAGTCGCGGCGCTCGATCGCGACGGCCTCGCAGGTATGCGCGAGCAGGTAGTCGCCGTAGATCAGGACGGGATGGCGCCAGTGGTCCGAGAGGTGGAAGGCGAGCTGGACGAGCTCGACGGCCTCGCCGACGCTCTGGGGGGCGAGCACGATGTGGCGATAGTCGCCGTGGCCCCCGCCGCGGGTCGCCTGGTAGTAGTCGCTCTGGCCGCGCGACATGTTGAAGATCACGATCGGGATCTCGGCGCGCGTGATCTCCGACATCGATTCCTGCATCAGCGCGAGGCCCTGGCCCGTCGAACCGGTCGCCGCGCGGAAGCCCGTCGCGGCGGCGCCCCAGGCCTGGCCGATCGCCTCGAGCTCGCTCTCGGCGTTGATGCAGTGGCCGCCGACGTCGGGGAGGCGGCGCGCGAAGTTCTCGAGCACCTCGGTGAAGGGCGTCATCGGATAGCCGGTGAAGAAGCGGCAGCCGGCGGCGATCGCGGCCTCGGCGATCGCTTCGGAGCCCTCCATCAGGCGTCGATTCGATTTCGCTTCCGGCATCAACGGATCTCCTGCGCGATCGGGAGCTCGCGCGTGTCGGCCTTGGAAGCGCTGCTCGCCGGCGGCGCGATCGGCCTGTCGCCGTCGAGGCGGTAGACCTCGAAGCAGTAGTCGGGGCAGACGAGCAGGCAGGCGCCGCAGCCGGTGCAGCCCTCGAGCAGCTCGGGGACGAGATAGCCGGAGGCGTTGCGGCGCGTCGACATGCGCAGCACCTGCGGCGGGCAGGCCGGAATGCAGAGCTCGCAGCCCTTGCAGCGGACGGCGTCGAGCACGATCGTGCCCTTGGGTTGCGGACGGCTCATGCGGCCTCCTTCGCGAAGGCCGGCGCGCAGAGCGCGGCTACGGCGCCCGCGCCGGCGGCGAGAGCGCGGCGATTGGTTTCGAGGAACTGGCTCCGGTAGCTCGGCAGCGAATCGGCGAGCGCTTCGGCGAGGGCCGCCTGGGACACGATGCCGGTCGCCGTCGCGAACGCAGCGAGCAGCACGAGCGCCGCGGCGTTCGGCGCGTCCGCCTCGCGGGCGAGCGTCGTCGCGTCGATCTCGAGCAGCCGGCCGGTCTTCACGTCGAGCGGCGCTTCGAGCAGCTCGCGGTTGACGACGACGAGCCCGTCCGGCCGCAGCTTCGGCCGGATCGGGTCGAAGAAGCGCGGATGGACGACGATCGCCGCCCAGGCGCGCGGCACGATCGGCGGCGACGTGATGACGCGCTTCGCGATCACGACGGTCGCGTCGGTATTCCCGCCGCGCATCGTCCCGCCGTAGGTCCCGAGCGACATCACCTCGAGACCCTCGAGCGTCGCCGCCTGCGCGAGGATCGTCGCGGCGAGCTGGACGCCTTGACCGCCGATGCCCGTCCAGAGGACCTCCCGCTCTCGTTCGTTCGCCAAGCCCGAACCTCCCTTGACGGTCGTGTCGACCGCGTGCGGCTTCATCGTGCGCGACCTTCCGCGGGGCTCTGCCGCGCGAGACCGGACAGGACGAAGGCTTCGATCCGCTCGACCTCCGCCGGCGAGGGGATGCGTCCCTCGACCAGGCGGGCCTCGATCCAGTTCATCATGAGGTGGTAGAGGAGCTCCGCGTCCTCCGCGGGCGAGGCGAGCGGGAGATCGCCCGAGGCGACGGCCTCCGCCAGCGCGGCGCGCAGGGGCGTCGTCAGCTGCTCGCGCGAGCGCGCGACCTCGCCGGGAAAGGCTTCGGCGAGCCGACCGCGCGCCAGCGCGAAGGGGCGACTGGCCTGCGCGCTGTCGGGATCCTGGGCCTGGGCCGCCATTCCCCGGACCCATGCGCGGATCGCCGGGACCGGCGCCGGCGCAGCCGCCATGCGGGCCGCGAGATAGTCGGCGAGGCCGCGGATGCCCTCGTCGAGGACGGCGACGAGCAGCTCATGCTTGCTGCGGAAGTGGCGGTAGAAGGCCTGGTTCGAGAGGCCCGCCTCGGCGAGGATGTCCGAGACCTTCGGGTCGAGCCCGCCCGTCTTCTCGATCATCGCGAAGGCCGCGCGAACGAGTCGCTCGACCTCGCCGCGGGCGGTCTCCCGGCGCAGGGCGAGGCTGCGATCGACGGTTTCTGCGACGATCGGGCCCGAAGCCCGGGCGGGCGAGTCGCGGCGGCGGGCGGTGGGAACGTTGTTCTCCATTCCGAGAACGGTATTCTCGGGCGCGCCGCTCCGCAAGGGCGGGCCTGCGGCCGGCCGCGAGGATCCGCGCAGGGCGCGCGGACGACACGCCGCCGGGCGATTCGCGCGGTCCGGCGCCGGCAACGATCGCGATACGAGAACGGGGAGTCGGGATGCAGCGGGAAGGGCAGGGACTGCTGGTCGCGGAGATCATCCGGCGCGCGGCGGCGACGGTGCCGGATCGCCCGGCCGTCGCGGTCGGTCCCGATCAGCGGACCTTCGCGGAGCTCGAGCGCGAGGCCGAGCGCCTGGCCCAGGCCCTCCGCTGCGAGCTCGGCATCGGCCATGGCGATCGCGTGATCGGCTGGATCGATACCGCCATCGAGGTGATGCCGCTCTTCATCGCCCTTGCGCGGCTCGGCGCCGTGTTCGCGCCGCTGAACGCGCGGCTCTCCGCCGACGAAGCGGGCGAGGTCGCGAAGCTCGCGCGGGGTGCCCTGCTCGTCGTCGATCCCGGGCGGGCAAACGATGCGGAACGCCTCGCGAAGCGCGCCGGGATCGATCGCATCGCGCTGCTGAGCGTGGTCCGATCGTTAGGTGACGAAGGCCCGGGTGTCCCGCCGGCGAGCGGGGCCGCGCGCGCGCGCGCGAAGGCCGCCGAACGATTCTTCGTCCTCGATGCCCGGACGCTCCCCGATCCGCCTTCGCCGATCGTCGAGCCGCGCCTCGTCGAGACCGATCCCCACGTCATCTTCTTCACGAGCGGCAGCACCGGCCGCCCGAAAGGCGTCGTCCTCTCCCACCGCGCGAACTGGCTGCGCGGCTTCCAGGGCGTCTTCCGCGACGAGCCCGAGCGGACGGTCTGCATGTTCCCCCTCTTCCACATGGCGGGCTTCACGCTCGCGATCTCCGCCTGGCAGACCCGCGGCGAGATCGCCTACTCGACCGCCTCCGCCGATGCCCTCTTGCGCATGGTCGAGGCCCGAAGGGCGAACCGGCTCTACGGCCTGCCCGTCGTCTGGAAGCGCATCCTCGAGGCCGATCTCTCCGCCTACGATCTCTCGAGCCTCGAGCAGCTCGACACGGGAACCTCCGCGACGCCGATCGAGATGCTGCGCGAGATGAAGGCGCGCTTTCCGAAGGCGCGCGTGCGGATCTACTACGGCTCGACGGAGGTGGGGACCGCGAACGCGCTCTCCGACGCCGACGTCCTGCGCAAGCCGGGCAGCGTCGGTCCCGCCGCGGTCTCCGTCGACGTGCGGCTCGCGCCCGACGGCGAGATCCAGGTCCGCAGCCCCTTTCTCTGCGACGGCTATTTCGACGATCCGCAGGCGACCGCGGCCGCCATGATCGACGGCTGGTTCCAGACCGGCGATCTCGGCGCGATCGACGCCGAGGGCCATCTCTCGATCGTCGGCCGCAAGAAGGAGATCCTGCGCACCGGCGGCGAGAGCGTCTCCCCCGCCGAGGTCGAGGGCGTCCTGCGCGCCGTGCCCGAGCTCGAAGACGTCGCGCTCGTCGGACTGCCGGATCCGCATTGGGGCGATCTGCTGTGCGCCGCCGTCGTCGTCCGGCCCGGCGCGGAGATCTCGCTCGCGGGGCTCCAGGCCTTTTGCGAAGGGAAGCTCGCGGGCTACAAGAAGCCGCGCCGCATCGCGCGGCTCGCGGCACTGCCGCGAACGGCGGCGACGAACCAGGTCCAGCGCACGCTGCTCGTCGAGCAGATCCTCGCGAGCGGTCTGGCGAAGGAAGACTGAATCGACGGGCGCCGGAGACACGCCCGGATGAGGACGACTGCATTGCACCGCCCGCCGATCCGCCGCCTCGCGAGTCACCTGCCGAGCGCGATGCTCGATCCGATCCGCGCCGCGCGGCCCGGGCTCGAGATCGTCGAGATTCCGAGGACGGGTCCGCTCCCGGCCGGGCCGGGCTTCGAAAGCTTCGACGCGTTGCTGACGCTGCCGAACGGGGCCCCGAACCTCGCCGACGTCCTCGCGCGCGGCGTCCGCTGGGTGCATGCCTATGGCACCGGTGTCGACGGCTTTCCCTTCGCCGCTCTCGGCGGTGTTCCCTTCACCTGCTCGCGCGGCGCCTCGGCGACCGCGATCTCCGAATGGGTGATCGCCGTGCTGCTCGAGGCGGAGAAGCGCCTGCTCGAGCACTGGCTGTCGGCCCCGCCGCCCGTCTGGCATCGCGCGGCGCTCGGAACGCTCGCGGGCCGCCGGCTCGCGCTCGTCGGCTTCGGCGGCATCGCGCAGGCGATCGCCCGGCGCGCGCTGCCCTTCGAAATGCGCGTGCGCGCGCTCCGGCGCAGCGATGCGCCGAGCGGGATCGCAGGGGTCGAGATCGCCCGGGATCTCCCGGCGCTGCTCGCGGACGCGGATCACGTCGTGATCGCCGCGCCGGCGACGAAGGCGACGCGCCATCTCTTCGGCGATGCGGCGTTCGCGGCGCTGAAGCCCGGCGCTCATCTGGTCAACATCGCCCGCGGCAGCCTCGTCGATCAGGACGCGCTGCGGCGCGCGCTCGATCGCGGCCTCGTCGGCCGCGCGACCCTCGACTGCGTCGAGCCCGAGCCCCTGCCTGCGGGCCATTGGATGTACGGCGATCCGCGCGTCCGCGTCTCGGCCCATATCTCCTGGAGCGGCTCCGACGCGAACGCGGTCATCCTCGAGCGGTTTCTCGAGAACATCGCGCGGTTCGAGCGGGGAGAGGAGCTGCTGTACCGGGTCGACCCGGAGCAAGAGTATTAGGCGCGCCGGGACGCCCCGCGAAGCCGCGGCCCTTCTGCGAGCGGCCGCGATGCCGAACCGATTCCGGCCGTCGACTCGGTGGGGCGGCTCGCGAGACTTGACAGGAGGCGGCCGCAAACCGAGGGTTCTCCTCCTCGAGGTGATCCATGACCCTGCCCCTTTTCGTGCTCCACTTCGCCGCTACCTGGGCCCTGATCGGACTCTGCTGGCTCGTCCAGCACGTCCAGTATCCGCTGATGGCGGAAGTCGGGCGGGACGCGTTCCCCGGCTACGAAGCCGGTCATGTCGCGCGAATCGGACCCGTCGTCGCGCCGCTGATGCTGGTCGAGCTCGTGACGGGCGGGCTGCTCTGGCTCAGCGGCGACGAGGTCTTCCGCCGACCGATGTTCACCGTCTCGATGATCCTGCTCGCCGTCGTCTGGCTTTCGACGTTCTTCGTCCAGGTTCCACTCCACGACGTGCTTCGCACGGGCTTCGACGCGGAGGCGCATGCCGATCTCGTGCGGACGAACTGGGTCCGGACGCTCGCCTGGAGCGTGCGAGGCATGCTGCTCGGGCTCCTGCTCGTCGGGATGCTGCGCGCAGCGACGGCGACCGCGCCCGAATGACGCCCGCCGCCGCGCGTTCGATCGCTGGTCGTACCGGCCGCGCCGGCTGCAGTGGCTCGCGATGAGCGACTACTACGATCCGCATCCGCGCCTGCGCCTCTCGCGGCCCGTCGTGCTGGCGGGCGACGTCGGCTGCGGTGCGGCCGCATTCGCCTGGCAGATCGCAGCGCAAACGGGGATCGGCTTCGTCTCGATCGACCGGCTGATCGAGCACGAGGCCGGCTGCGAGCTTGCACGGCTCGCGGTCGAGGAGGGGACGATGCGGCTGGTCGCGCGTACCGATGCGGTGCTGAATCGCGTCGCGAACGAGACGCCCTTCGGGATCGTCGTGATCGACTGCGCCTGGCCTTCGCTGGCCGTGCGCGACACGCTCCGTCACCGGACGCTCTTCGCGCACCTCGCGCGCCCCTACGACCATCTCCTCCGTCATTTCGACGAAGAGCTTCGCCGCGCCGGCGACTGGATCCTTCGAGGCCTCGTACCCTCGAACGACGGGCCGGTCGGGTTGCGTGAAGTCTGTGCGCATCGGGCGACGCTGCTGCGCGAAGCCGAGCTCGTCTTCGAAGCCGGGGATCTCCACGTCCACCGGATCGCGCAGCAGCTGCTCGAATCCCTCGAACAGCTCGTCGACGCCTGAGGCCGGCCCGCTTCGAAGCGGCCGCGCCCGGAGTCGCTGGGCGGGTGTTCGCAGCGGCGATTCGACGCTGTGCGGCGATCTCGGGTCGGGGTCCAAGGTGTGCCCCGGCGAATCGTCATGACCGGGCGGCTGGCGAGGCCGCGAGCGGTGGCGCAATGATTGCGGCTTTCGCGAGGGGGCTTTCGTTTCGAAAGCCAGGGGAGCCCTCGCGTGAACCCGAATTCACGAATGGCGTGAGACGTCGCGAATCAAGAAGATCGTGATGCCTCGGCTCGCCGACCTTTCGCGGTCACTGTTCCGGTCCCGGCGGAGCGCCCGCCGTCGCCGACTACGTTCGTCACGAACCCGAGAAGACCCTCCTGCACGAAGTCATCCGCACGGAGCTCGTGCCCTTCCTCGCCCGAGCGAGATCGGAGGGCGCGCCCGTCGCCCGATTCGTGGAGCGCGAGATCCGGGCGTACCTCGAGTGTGGCGTACTCGCCCATGGATTCATCCGCGTCCACTGCGATGCCTGCGGCCAGGACCGCCTCGTCGGATTCAGCTGCAAGGGTCGCGGCTTCTGTCCGTCTTGCGGCGGTCGCCGCATGGCCGACACCGCGGCCCATCTCGTCGACCGGGTGCTGCCCGAGGTCC
>CAZFKD010000035.1:7807-15921 GCA_964519695.1 uncultured Spirochaetaceae bacterium | reverse complement strand
CGCCTGACCGAGCTCGCGCTGCACCAGGCGGCGACCAGCATGGTGAAGGCGCTGCCTTTCCTGTTCGGCGATTTCCGGCCCGTCGATCTCTGGGTCACCCTCGCGCTCTTCCAGACGGCGATCGATCGCCAGGACGGCCATCTCCACGCGCTTCGCCTGCATCGCGGGCTCGAGCCCGCTCCGCGCGGCGGGGCGATCGCGCGGCCGAGTCTCCTGCTGACCGCGGGCCTCGCGGATCGCTACGTCCCGACCCGGGCGAGCCGCTCGCTCGCGTGGGTGGTCGGGCCGTTGCCCTGGCTCGACGCGACGGAAGCGGGCGGTCTGTCGCTCCCGCGCGCGCGGGCGCCGCTGCGCGGCAATCTCGCCGACGGGACGACGGGCGCGTACGTCGAGGTCGTGCCCTACGGTTCGTCGCTGCCGGCGGCGCCGGGCTGCCATCCCGAGGTGCTTCCGCTCTCCGAGGACGTGCTGAGCGAGGGACATTTCTGTGCACAGCTCGCCGAGGAGAGCATTCGGCGGCGGATTGCGTTCCTGCGTTCGGCGGTCGATGCGGCGCCGCCGACGGTGATCGATCCCTGGGCCGCGGTCGATTTGGAGGACTGAAGCGATGAGCGAGCTCGTGCGGTGGGAGAAGCAGGATCGGGTGGGCGTCGTGACGATCGACCGGCCGAAGGCGCTGAACGCGCTGAACGCCGAGGTCATCGAGGCCTTCGGCGGGCTGCTCGATCGGGTCGAGGCCGATTGCGAGATCGGGGCCCTCGTCGTCACGGGCGCGGGTCGCGCCTTCGTCGCCGGTGCCGACGTCGCCGCGATGCGGACGATGACGCCGCTCGAGGCCGAGGCCTTCTCGGCCCTCGCCCATCGGGTGATGGGCCGGCTCGAATCGCTTCCGATCCCGACGATCGCGGCCGTCAACGGCTTCGCCCTCGGCGGCGGCTGCGAGCTCGCGCTCGCCTGCGATTTCGTCTTCGCGGCGCGCGGGGCGAAGCTCGGGCAGCCCGAGACGAAGCTCGGCCTGATTCCGGGCTTCGGCGGGACGAGCCGCCTCGTGCGGCGCGTCGGGCTCGCCTGGGCGAAGCAGCTCGTGCTCGTCGGCGAGCCGATCGACGCGGAGGAGGCGCTGCGCATCGGGCTCGTGAACCGGATCTTCGAAGCCGAGGCGCTGCTGCCCGAGACGATCGCCGTCGCCCGCGCTGCCGCCGCGCGCGCGCCCGTGGCGACGCGACTCGCGAAGCAGATCATGCAGGAGGGGCAGGATGCCGACGTGCGGACGGCGCATGCGCTCGAGCAGCGGGCCTTCGGGCTCGTCTTCGCGACGCAGGATCGTGTCGAGGGAACCGGCGCCTTCGTCGAGAAGCGGGCCCCGAAGTTCGAAGGCCGCTGATCAGGCGCCCGCGCCGCGGGCGCTGACGAGGCCGAGGGCCTCGAGGATGACGCCTTCGCGCAGACCCCAGTCGCAGATCAGGAGCTCGGAGAGCTCGAGGCTCTTCATGACCGCATCGACGACGACGGCGCCCGTCGGTAGCAGATCGGCGCGGCTTCGCTTCATGCCGGGAATGCGCAGCAGCTCGGCGTGATCGGCGGCGACGAGCCGATTGGCGAGTTCGTCGATCTCGTCGGCGGTGACCCGGAGGCCGCCCTTCACGGATTTGCCGCCCCCGTTCTCCTCGACGATCCGCGCGAGCGCCCGGGCCGTTCCGCCCGACATGATCCGCTGCCGGGCCGAGCGCGTCCGGATCGTCTTCAGATGCGGCTTCAGCGCCGGCTCGATCCGCTCTTCGATGGCCCTGCGCTCGCGCCGCTTCATCGGATCGTTCAGGACGAGCTCGCCGTGGAGCCGGGCGACGCCGATCGGCAGAGTCGTCTCCCAATGCACCTCGGCGTCGTCTCCGATCGCGAGCTCGAGGCTGCCGCCGCCGAGATCCATGCCGAGGGCCGTCGCCTCGCCGAGGGGGATCCGGCGCCGGAAGGCTCCGAAGATCAGCCTCGCTTCCTCGAGACCCGAGAGCACGCGCACCTTCGTTCCGAGCTCCCGCGAGATGGCGGCGGCGAGCGCGGCGCCGTTGCGGGCGTCCCGCAGCGCGGCCGTCGCGACGGGAATCAGCCGATCGGCGCCGTGGGCGCGGGCGAGCGCGTCGAGCTCCCGGGCCGATTCGATGGCGCGCGCCGCGACCGCCTTCGGGATCTCGCCCTCGGCGGCGATCGTCGCCCCGAGCCGCAGCATCGCCCGGCGGCGGACGACGCGCTCGATCTTGCCCGTCGGGCTCGCGTCGGCCACGACGAGATGGAAAGACGTACTGCCGAGATCGAGCACGGCGACCCGCAGCTTTGCGTCTGAGCTTCTATCGGCGCTTCCGTCTGCGCTTCTTCGCGTGCCTCGCAGCTCTGCCAACTCGACCTCTCTTCCGCGTCGTCCGGGCTCGACGCCGCCGACCGATCCGAGCGCACGCCGACGGAGACGGCGGGCCTGCTCGAACTAACACTCGGATGCTCGGACCTGGAGTCGCGCTCGGGGGGGAGGGCGTCGGCTCTTCGGTCCCAGCTTACCTCGGGATCCAGGGGACGGGAACGACTCTCGCCGCCGTCTCCGTCGTTTCCCCCATCGCCGTTCTCTCGGCGCGCCGCTCCGCCGCCTCCTGCATCTTCGTCTGCACGTTCTCGACACGCGTGCCGCTCGCCCGCCGCCAGGTCCCGGTCGCGTCGAGCTCCCAGGCGAGCACGTCGTCGGCGAGCAGCGCGTCCAGGACGTCGCGCAGGCGCGCCGCGAGCGGCAGATCCTCGACCGGGGTCACGACCTCGACCCGTCGATCCAGATTCCGCGTCATCAAATCCGCCGATCCAATCGCGCAGATCGGCCCGCGCGCGTCGCTTCCAAAGCGGAAGATGCGGGAATGTTCGAGGAATCGTCCCACGATCGAGCGGACCCGGATCCGATCCGAGAGGCCCGGAACGCCCGGGCGCAGACAGCAGACGCCCCGGACGATCAGATCGATCTGCGCGCCGGCCTGCGAGGCGCGGTAGAGCTCGTCGATCAGCTCGGCGTCGGCGAGGCCGTTGACCTTGATGATGATGCGCCCGTCCTCGGCGTCGGCCTCGCGCCGGATCAGCTCCGTCAGGCTGCTTCGGAGCGTGCGCGGGGCGACCCAGAGCTTCCGGAAGCCCTGCTGCTTGCTGTACGCCGTCAAGTAGTTGAAGAACTCCGAGAGATCGGCGCAGATCTCGGGATCGCTCGTGAACAGGCCGAAATCTTCGTAGCTGCGCGCCGTATCGGGGTTGTAGTTGCCCGTCCCGATATGGCCGTAGCGGCGGATCGCATCGCCCTCGCGGCGGACGACGAGCGTCGTCTTGCCGTGGGCCTTGAGGCCGACGACGCCGTAGACGACGTGGACCCCCGCCTGCTCGAGGGTGCGCGCCCAGGCGACGTTCGCCTCCTCGTCGAAGCGCGCCGTCAGCTCGATCAGCGTCACGACCTCCTTGCCGGCCGCAGCGGCCTGGACGAGGGCGTTCACGCTGGCGTTGCCGAGTCGCGAGGTGCGGTAGAGGGTGTGCTTGATCGCGAGCACGGCCGGATCGGCGGCGGCCTGGCCGAGGAAGCGTTCGACCGTGGTCGCGAAGGATTCGTAGGGGTGGTGGACGAGCAGATCGCCGTCCTGGAGGCATTCGAAGAGATCCCGGGCGGCGCCTTCTTCGGTCCGGAGGACGGCGGGGGTCACAGGGCTGAAGGGCAGGTGTTTCAGATCGGGGCGATCGACGCCGTAGACCGCCCAGAGCGCGCCGAGGTCGAGCAGCGTTTCGGTCGCATAGAGGTCGCCGGGCTCGAGCTCGAGCTCGGCGGCGAGCAGCCTCTTCGCCTCGTCCGCGAGGCCCGCCTGCAGCTCGACGCGGACGGCGTCGTTCGTCCGCAGCCGGCGCTGCAGCGCCGAGACCACCGCGAGCAGCAGATCGTCCGCGTCGCTCTCCTCGATCGCGAGATCCGCGTCGCGGGTCACGCGGAACGCATGACACGAGAGGATGTCGCACCCGGGAAACAGGATCGGCGCATGGGCTGCGATGACCTGCTCGACGGGGATCAGCTCTCCGGGCGGGCCGCATGGCAGGAAGCGGGCCAGGAGCGGCGGGACCTTCACGCGCGCGAAGCGATGGACGAAGGTCTCCCGGTCGCGAACCATCAGCGCGAGATTCAGGGAGAGATTGGAGATGTAGGGGAAGGGATGGGCGGGATCGACGGTGAGGGGCGTCAGCACGGGGAAGATCTGCTCGTCGAAATGGAGCGAGAGCGCCGCGCGCGCCTGCGCAGAGAGGTCGGCCCAGCCGTACAGTCGGATGCCCGATTCGGCGAGCTTCGGCGTCAGGTCCTTGCGCAACAGATCGCTCTGCCGTCGCATCAGGTCGACGACCCGCGGCCGCACGGCGGCGAGCTGCTCGCGCGGCTCCATGCCGTCCGGCGACGGCGCCGAGACGCCCACCTCGATCTGGGTCTTGAGGCCGCCGACGCGGACCTGGAAAAAATGATCGAGGTTCTGGCCCGAGATCGCGAGGAACTTGACCCGCTCGAGCAGCGGCGTCTCCGGATCCTCGGCGATCGCGATCACACGCTCGATGAAATCGAGCTGGGACAGCTCCCGGTTGAGAAAGCGACGAAGCTTCGCCGGATGTTCGCGTCCGTCGGTCATGGGGACCTTTTACACCAGGGGGCGACGGGACGGTAACCGGGACCGGAGAGCCGCACATGACGATTCGGCGACGAGTCCGTGAATCCACGATTGCAGTCCGGTGGCGAAGGGGGCAGCGCTAATCTGGGAAATCGCTCGCCGCCCGTCGAGGGGGGCCGCCGCCTCGTCGGCCCCGGGAGCCGAGCGCCGGGCCGGACGTGCGATGGAATCGAACCGCGAAATCGAGCTGAAGCTGTCGATCGACCCCGTCGACGCGGAACGCGTCCTCGACCACCCGCTGCTGCGTTCGCCCGCCGGCGCGCCGCCCGAGATCCGGTCGCTCCACACGGTCTATTTCGACACCCGCGATCGCGCGCTCGCGGACGCCGGCATCGGATTGCGCCTGCGCCGCGATGGCGAGCGCCAGTGGCAGACCGTCAAGCTCGGGGATCGCTCGGCGGCAGGCCTCTTCGACCGGACCGAGATCGAGGTCGAGCTGCCGGGCGAGCGCCCGGATCTGCAGGCCATCGCGGATTCCGGCCTGCGCGAGCAGCTCGTGGAGATCGTGGGGGAGCAGCCGCTCGAGCCCGTCTTCGAGACGATCTTCGAGCGGGTCGTCCGGCGAATCGTCGACGACGTCGGCGAATGGAGCCTCTGCCTCGATCGCGGCGAGATCCGCGCCGGCTTCGCGCGGGAGGCGATCTGCGAGATCGAGCTCGAGAATCACAGCGGGCCGGCATCGCATCTGTTCGACGTCGCGCTCGAGCTCGCGCAGGACCTCCCGCTCGCCCCGTCGGTGCGGTCGAAGGCGGAGCGCGGCGAGCGCCTGCGTTCGGGAGAGCCGATCGACGCGGCGCACGCCGACCCGATCGAGCTCCCGGAAGAGATCCTGCTCGGCCCGGCGATCGCCGCGATCGCCCGGTCCTGTCTCGCGCAGATCGCAGAGAACGCGGAGCTCGTCGCGACGCGTGACGATCCCGAGCCCGTCCATCAGATGCGGGTCGGCCTGCGCCGCATGCGCGCGCTGATCGCGCTCGTCCGGCGTGAGATCCCGTCGGCCCGCCTCGGACGACTTCGAGGCGCGCTCCGGACCCTGGCCGGTCTGCTCGGCGACGTGCGGGATCTCGACGTCTTCATCGAGCAGCGGATCGATCCGCTGCTGCGCCTGCGGAGCGACGACCTCGCCCTCATGGCCCTGCGCGAGGAGGCCGTCGCCCTGCGCGAGGATCGACGCATCGCGCTTCGCTCGGCGCTGCGCTCGGGACGCCCGGCCCGGCTCCTGCTCGAGCTTGGCCGCTGGGCCGCCTCCCTCGAGGAGGTCGAGGAGATCGAGGACACCGACGAAGCGGCGCCGGGGCCGCTCGCTCGCCGCGCCGAGATCTTCGCGCGGACGGCGCTCGGCAGGATCGAGCGCAAGCTCCACAAGCAGGCGCCGACGGCCCTCGATGGGTCCCCCGCCGCCCGTCACGATCTCCGCATCGCCCTGAAGAAGCTGCGTTATGCGGCCGAGTTCTTCCGCAGTCTCTACGGCCGCAAGGCCTCGAAGCGCTATCTGCGACGGCTCGGGCGGGTGCTCGATCTGCTCGGCACGCAGAACGACCTCGAGACGGCGCAGCAGCTGATGCCGATCCTGCTCGAGCGCTGCCCGCCCGAGCGCGCGCTCGAGCTCGCTCGCGCCGCGGGGATCGTAGAGGGCCACGCGATCGGCGAGCAGGAGCGATCGCTAGAAGATCTCGGCGGGCGCTGGAGGCGCTTCGCGGCGGCCCCGGGATTCTGGCAGCCGGATTGAGAGGCCGTGAAGGGATCGTCCCGGTCGCGAAGGTTCGGCGCGCCTAGAAATACGAAATCGTCGCCGCCGTCCGCTCGATTGCGTCTCCTGCGTCGAGCAGGACGCGGGTCGCGTCCCAGGTGCCTTCCATCAGCTGCATCCGGACGCCATCGGGAATCCCCGCCGCCATCACGCCGGCGCGCGAGCGGATCGTGCGCGCCGCGAGGTCCATCCGGACGCGCTGCTGCGGGTCGAGCTCGACGGCGTCCATCAGCTTCGCGAGGGCGTCGGCGGGGAGCGTCACGCAGGGGAGACCGAGGCTCGTGCAATTGCCCGCGAAGATCTCCGCGAAGGAGCCGCCGACGAAGGCCTTGAAGCCGAAGCGCATGAGCGCCTGGGGCGCGTGCTCGCGCGACGAGCCGCAGCCGAAGTTGTTGCCGACGACCAGGATCTCGGCGCCCGAATAACGCGGATCGTCGAGCGGATGCTTGCCCTTCGCGGCCTTGCGGGCGTCTTCGAAGGCGTGGCGGCCCATGTCGTCGAAGGTCACGACCTTCATGAAGCGCGCGGGGATGATGCGGTCGGTATCGACGTCGTCGCCGCGCAGCACGCAGGCGCTGCCTTCGATCTCGGCGATCCGGACGAGGACGTCGTCGTTCTTCTTCTGGCTCATGGCGGAATTCCTCACGAAAGCTTGCGGACGTCGACGACCTTCCCGGCGATCGCAGCGGCGGCGACCATCGCCGGCGACATCAGCAGCGTCCGGCCCGAGGGCGAGCCCTGGCGGCCCTTGAAGTTGCGGTTCGACGACGACGCGCAGACCTCGCGGCCCTTCAGCTTGTCCGGGTTCATCGCGAGACACATCGAGCAGCCCGGCTCGCGCCATTCGAAGCCCGCCTCACGAAAAATGACGTGCAGCCCTTCCTTCTCGGCCTGCTCGCGCACCGCCATCGAGCCCGGCACGACCAGCGCCCGCACGCCCGCCTTGACGTGGCCCGTCTTCGCGACCTTCGCGGCCTCGCGCAGATCCGAGATGCGGCCGTTGGTGCACGAGCCGATGAAGGCGACGTCGATCGGTGTCCCCTCGATCGAGGCGCCGGCGGCGAAGTCCATGTACTCGAGTGCCTCCTCGACGCCCGCGCGCTCGTCGTCGGGGACGCCGTTCGGGGTCGGGATCGACTCGGAGACGCCGAGGTTGTGGCCGGGATGGATGCCCCAGGTGATCGAGGGCTCGATCGCGCTGCCGTCGATCCGGACGACGTCGTCATAGACCGTCCCGGGGTCGCTCGCGAGGGCGAGCCAGGCCTTCGCCTTCGCGTCGAAGCCCGCATCGTCCGGCGTATAGCGGCGGCCGCGCAGGTACTCGACGGTCGTGCGATCGGGGTTCACGTAGCCGCAGCGCGCGCCGCCCTCGATCGACATGTTGCAGACCGTCATGCGCTCTTCCATCGACATCGCATCGATGACCGGCCCCGCATACTCGTACGCATAACCGACGCCGCCGTTGACGCCGAGCTTGCGGATGATCGCGAGGATCACGTCCTTCGCGAAGACGCCGGGCGCGAGCTTCCCCGTCACCTCGATGCGCCGGACCTTGAGCGGCGCGATGGCGAGACACTGCGAAGCCAGCACGTCGCGGACCTGGCTCGTCCCGATGCCGAAGGCGATCGCGCCGAAGGCGCCGTGGGTCGAGG
>CAZFKD010000035.1:0-7797 GCA_964519695.1 uncultured Spirochaetaceae bacterium | reverse complement strand
CAACATGTTCTTCATCTTCTTGGCCACCAGGCACTGGGTTGCCAGTACATGCTCGACTTCCGAAGTACCGATGCCGTGGGCCAGGGCACCAAAGGCGCCGTGGGTCGAGGTATGCGAGTCGCCGCAGGCGATCGTCATGCCGGGCTGGGTCAGGCCGAGCTCGGGACCGATGACGTGGACGATGCCCTGGGCGCCCGTCTCGGGGCCGAAGAACTGGATGCCGTAGTCGCGGCAGTTGCGCTCGAGCTCGCTCATCATCGCTTCGGCGAGGTCGTCGGCGAGGGGGCGCGACTGATCGTCGGTCGGGATGATGTGGTCGACGGTCGCGAACGTACGAGCGGGGAACCGAACAGGAAGTCCGAGCTCGCGCAGCATGGCGAAGGCCTGCGGGCTCGTGACCTCGTGGATGAGGTGGGTCCCGATCAGGAGCTGGGTCTGGCCGGAGGGCAGCTCGCGGACGCGGTGGGCGTCCCAGACTTTCTGGAAGAGGCTGCGGGGGCGGGAGTCGGATGAGGTCGAAGCGGTCGCGGTCATGACGGGGCTCGCTGTGGCTCGGGCTGGCGGGGCCCGGTCGCCGGATCCGGCGGAGGGACCCGCCGACGGGACGAGCGCAGGGCCGGATGGATAGCACGGCCGGGATCGTCGTCTCATGCCTCGCGCCGCCGCATGGGCGGCGGTCGGAGGAGGAGCTCTGGACAGGTCGGGCGTCCGAACCGGCCATGGGTGGCCGGGATGGTCGGGGTCAGGTCGCCCGCGGACGCCCGACCCGTGAACTTCGGCGGCTCCGCGGAACGGTGATGGGGAAGCGCAACTTCGCTCCCGGCCTTTCGGTGGACCGCGAGTCGCTCGAGCCCGGTGGAATGGAGCCATTCAGGGCGGTAATCCTCGTCCGGGCAACGAGAGCATTCGCTCCTCGGAATCGAACGCGCGGTCGTGTCGCGCGTGGAGGATCATCCTTGAGCCAGGCCCCCGCCTCATTCGATCACATGCTCGCCGCCTGGAACGAACGCGACCCGTCTCGGGTTCGCGGCCACCTCGAGAAAGCGCTGACCAAGGAGGTGCATTTCGTCGACCCATCGATCGACCTCGTCGGCATCGACGCCTTCGAAGCCAACGTCCACCGGGTCCACGTGCAGCTCCCCGGCGCCGTCTACTCGCGGACCAGCGCCGTCGACGGACACCACCTCCATCATCGCTACCACTGGGCGATCCACCGTGCCGGCGAGCTGCTCCTTGCCGGCTTCGACGTCACCGTCACGAACGCGGAAGGGCGTGTCGAAAAGGTGATCGGATTCTTCGGGCCGCTCGATCCGGCGCCAGGCCCGCGCTGAGCGGCTCGGAACCTCCGCCGCGCCGATGGGGAGCGATCGCCGCTTCGTCCAGTCGACTCCGAAGGCCCGGCCGAGCCCGGGCGCCGAGGATCTCGCGGATCGATCCTTCCGCATCGACTTTGCCTGCGATTCGAGCACGGCCCGCTGGATTCAGACCGCTTGGACCCGGATCGCGGCTGCGCGGCCGGGCTCTTAGCGGCCGGACGGATCGAGCTCGGGATGGGGCGGCAAAGGTCGACGCCGGGTCGCGACCGACGAACCTCGCGAAGCGCCTGATCCGATGCTCGCGCACGACGAGGGCGTGGAGAGAAGCGCGCGCCGCCGGCGGAGACGGTCGAGCCGGGTCGGCTTCCGCGAGTCGTCGACGTACATTCGCTCGAAACAGGCATGCTACCGGGCCCGGCTGCGCCGTCCGGTGGCTATGCCCCGGTGCGAGCCGGGTGCACCCCGGCGCTCCGGTCGATATCGTGCGCCTTGCCCGCCAGAGGAGAACGGCATGACGACTGCGCCCGAGACGCCCCATCGCGCGACTTTCCACCGCATGGCCGAGAGCACGCGCGAGGATTGGATGCGCATCGCGCCCCATCACGCGCAGCTCTGCGCCGGCCTGGCCGACCGGACCCTCGCGCATCTGCGCCTGCTCGACGGGGACTATGGCGGCTTCCCCGTCGACCGCCTGACCCACAGCCTGCAGACCGCGACGCTCGCCCTGCGCGAAGGCCGCGGCGAGGACTACGTCGTCGCCGCCCTGCTCCACGACATCGGCGACACGCTGGCGCCCAACAACCATCCCGAGATCGGAGCGGCGATCCTGCGTCCCTACGTCAGCGAAGAGCTCCACTGGATCCTGCAGCATCACGGCATCTTCCAGGGCTACTACTTCTGGCACCACATCGGCATGGATCGCAACGCCCGCGAGAAGTTCCGCGATCATCCCTGGTTCGACGCCTGCGCCGAATTCTGCGAGCTCTACGATCAGCCCGCCTTCGATCCGAAGGGCGAGACGCTGCCGCTTGCGGAGTTCGAGCCGATGGTGCGGCGGATCCTCAAGCCGGGGACGGCGATCGTCGCCGGATAGCGAGCGGGGACCGCGGCGAAGGCCGATGGCCGGTCCCGCCCGAACGAGGCCGTTCAGGATGGCGATGCCTTCGGCTCGTCCGGTTGCGTTTGCGCCCCGACCGGCGCATCGGCCCCGAACAGCGACGAGCTTCGGTAGGCGAGCAGCGCCTCGTCGGCGAACACCTTCACGACGGCCGCTGCCGGCACCGCGATCAGCAGCCCCAGGAACCCGAGCAGGTCGCCGCCGATCAGCAGCGCGACGATCACCGCGGCCGGATGCAGCCCGACGCTGCTCCCGACGATGCGGGGCGTCAACACGAAGCCCTCGAGGTTCTGCACGACCGCATACCAGCCGACGACCGCCAGCAGGTGGCCGTCGAAGCCGAACTTCAGCACACAAAGCACCGTCGCCGCGCCGAGCGCCACGACGTTGCCCAGATACGGGATCACCGCCAGCGCGCCTGCCAGCAGCCCGACGCCGACCGCGAGATCGATGCCGATCACGCTGAACCCGACCGCGTAGAGCACGCCGAGGCACGCCGCGACCAGCATCTGCCCGCGCAGGAATCCCGAGACGAGCCGATCGGCGATGCGGACCTTTTCGAACACGTAGTCGCGATGTCGCGGCGGCACCAGCTGGCCGAGGCGCGCGACGGTCTCGTCGAACTGCACGAGCAGGTAGTAGGCGAGGATCGGGATCACCAGCAGGGCCACGACGACGCCCGCGGTACTGGTCAGGGTCGAGAGCATGCCGGTGAGCAGCTCGCGTACGCTGCCGAGCACCGTCAGCTCGGCGCCGCGCAGCTCTCCGAGAACGGCCTCGATGGTCTTCGGCAGCTCGACCCCGAGCCGCCGTTCGAGCGCCGGCACCACCTCCCCGACGAAGCGTTCGAGATAGACCGGCATCCGCTCGGCGAGCGCCGATGTCTCCCGTACGAGGCTCGGGAGCACGAAGAGCAGGAAGCCGAACAAGACGCTGCCCGACAGGGCGAGGAGCAGGAAGATCGCGTAGGGGCGGCGGATGCGTCGCGCCTCGAAGCGGTCGATCAGCGGATCGAGCAGGTAGGCGATCACGAAGGCAGCAGCGAGCGGCGTGAGCGCTGCCTTCAGGACCCAGAGCGTCGCGCCGAGCGCGGCGACGGTGAGCGCCGCGACGATCGCCCAGCGCGCGACGCGGACGATGAATTCGCGATCGCGCTCCGCCCGCGATTCGTCGGGCGGGGATGCGAGGGGTACGTCGGGCGGGCTGGCCATTTGCACGCGGATCCTACCACGCCGGACTGCGCTGCGATCGTCCGGCTCGGCATCGGCGCGCGAGTGTCCTACCAGCGCGTCGGGGCATAGTCCTTCAGAAACTGCCCCCAGCAGTGCTCGCCCGTAGTGAACCCGCTGAAGATCGGGTCGAGCACCCGTGCGGCGCCGTCGATCGCGTCGAGCGGCGGCGCGAAGCGCTGCGATGTCTCCTTCTCGACGGCCCTGGCGAAGGGATCCTCGTCGGTGACCCAGCCGGTATCGACGCTGTTCATGTAGATGCCGTCGCGCACGAAATCCGCCGCCGAGGTCCGCGTCATCATGTTGAGGGCGGCCTTGGCCATGTTGGTGTGGGGATGGCGGGTCGTCTTGAAGGCGCGGTAGAACTGGCCCTCCATGGCGGAGACGTGCACGATGTGTTTGTCGCGCGTCGGGACCGCGAGCATCAGCGGCTTGAGCCGCGCGTTCAGGACGTAGGGCGCGATCGCATTCACGAGCTGGACCTCGAGCAGCTCGACGGTCGAGATCTCGTGGAGGTCGAGCCGCCACGAATTCTTCTCCCGCAGGTCGAGCGGCTGGCCCTCGCCGTCCCGCATGCCGCGCGGGAAGAGCGGCGCGAGCGCGGCCTCGCCCAGCAGGTCGAGGACCGAGAGGGCCGCGACTTCCCGCGGCGTCTCCTGCGGAACGAGCGCCCCCTGCGCCCCCATTTCCGCCGGCCTCGCCGCTCCGATCGCCCCGAGCAGCGTCCGTTCGCCGGGCGCGAGTCGTTCGCGATCCTCCCGCGCGACCATCTCTTCGTAGTAGGCGGGCGGTCGGCGAACGGTCTGGCAGGCATTGTGGACGAGGAAATCGAGTCGGGGCTCTTCGCCGAGCAGACGCCGGCAGAAGGCCTCGATCGAGGGCGTGTTGCGCAGGTCGATCGCCTCGATCCGGAGCCGCTCCCGCCAGTGCTCGAAGTCGGGCTCGCGCCCGAAGCGCTCGGCGGCATCGACCGCGAAGCGGGTCGTCGCGATCACGCGCGCGCCGGCGCGCAGCAACATCAGCGCCGCCTCGAATCCGATCTTGACGCGCGCGCCGGTGACCAGCGCGACGCGGCCCGCGAGATCGGCGCTTTGATGGCGCTTGGCCCAGTTGAACGCGGCGCAGGGCGGGCACATCGAGTCGTAATGCGGATGGAGCTCGACGTAGGGCGCCTTGCAGACATAACAGTCGCGAGGCGCCTCGAGCCGCCGCGCGCCCTCCGCGCGAGGGCGCTCGCGGGCCTGCTCGGCGAGCAGCCGCCGATGCACCTCGGAGACGTCGAGGCCGGGCGGCGGCGCCGGGAACGCGAGCGCACGCTTGCGGGCGCGGTTGCTGCGCGCCTCGAGAGCGGCATCGTCGCGGATGCGGTCGGTTTGGCGCGCATGTCGGCGGCGGGCGCGGGCGAAGCGCCGCCTCGCCTCCGGCTCGGGCCGTGCGAGCCGACCCGCCGCGACGCGCAGACGGCGATGGAGCGCCTCGTCGAGGCCCTCGATCGGCGCCGCCGCATCGGCGAGCCGCTCGAGCAGCTCGATCAGGTCGACGAGGTCGCCCGCGCTCCGCTGGCTCGTCGCCCGCGCTCGATGTTCATCCCGCTCGTCCATCTCGCTCCCGCCTTCGCGGTGGCGGAGCGTACCCGAGCCCTCGGCGGATCGGCGGGGTGCAGTCCGGGTGTCCTGCTTTCCCCGGCCTTCGATGTCGATCGCGTGACGCGGGCTCGGGGGGCTCGCTCAGGAGCGGGCCGGTTCTCTACTGTTCGCCCCCGCGCCTTGCCGTACCCGATGGAGACCCGCGCCCATGGATCTGCTCTACACCGCCCACGTCCCGGCCGGTCCCGGCCCCTTCCCGACGATCCTCGCGCTCCACGGCTACGGCGCGAGCGCCCACGACCTGCTCGGGATCGCGCCGCAGATCCGGCGCGGCGAGCTCGTCTTCCTCTGTCCGCAGGGCCCGCTCGCGCTCGAAATCGGTCCCGGGCAGCGCGGCTACGCCTGGTTTCCGATCGATGCCTCCGGCCAGGTCTCGCCGCCGGCGCTCGTCGCCGCGCGGGGCGCCCTCGAAGGCTTCCTCGACGACGCGATGAAGATCCATCCGATCGATCCGGAGCGCATCGTCGTCCTGGGCTTCAGCCAGGGCGGCGTCATGGCCTACGACCTCGCCCTCGGCCGGCCGGATCGGTTTCGCGCGTTGATCGCGCTCTCGAGCTGGCTGCCCGACGCCGTCGTCGGCGGTCTCGCGCCGGATCCCGCGCGCGCGGCGCTCCCGACGCTCCTCATCCATGGCACGAACGATCCGATGGTCGCGATCGCCGCCGCGCGCCAATCGAAGGCGCGCCTCGAGTCGCTCGGCATTCAGGTCGCCTGGGGCGAATACGAGATGGGCCACGAGATCCAGCCGGCGGCGCTGCGCGATCTGCTCGGCTGGCTCGCCGCGGGCCCGCTCGCCTAGCGCATCCGAAGCGTCGATTCCGGCGAAGTCGGCGAGCGCCCGGGCGGCTGGTCCGAGGCAGAGGGACGATCTAGCGTCGAGCCTTCTCGTGTCCTCCGACCTGCGGATTCGCGACCCTGTCCGTCGCGAAGAGGAGTCGCCCGATGTCCCCCCGCCAGTACGACCGCCGCAAGGATTGGAAGCCCGCCCCGCGCCCCGAATGGGTCGCGCGCCTCAACGAGGAAGGCGAGCACCTCGACATCGCGAGCATCGTTCCCCTCGACGAGGAGTCCCTGCTCGCCGAAGCGCGCAAGAACACGGGGCTCGACGATTTCGGCCAGGACCGCTGGCGCGAGCATTTCCGCGTGCTGATCCGCGCGATCGAGGACGAGGCGAAGCTCAACCTGATGGGCCGCATCCTGACGCGCTCGGATCTGCTGATCTACCTCGAGGCGCGCCTCAGGATCACGGACTGCTACAAGCAGCATCCCGAGATCGAGGACGAGGTCATCCGCGAGCCCGTCTTCATCGTCGGCTCCGGCCGCTCGGGCACGACGATCTTCCACGAAGCGCTCTCCCAGGACGAGCAGTTCCGGGTCGTGAAACGCTGGGAGGCGATGTTTCCCTGCCCGCCGCCGCGCGAGGAGACCTATCTGACGGATCCGCGCATCGAGAAGGCGCATCGGCTCATCACGCTCCCCGAGCGCATCGCCCCCGAGTGGAAGACGATGCACGCGCAGGCGGGCGACCTCCCGGTCGAGTGCATCGAGTTCCTCTATCTGACGTTCCTCTCCGAGGTCTTCTACTGCGCGTTCCAGATCCCGTCCTACGTCGATTACTTCCGCAAGCAGGACATCCGCGAGACCTTCGAATGGCACAAGCGGATCCTGAAGCTGCTGCAGTGGAAGTTCAAGAAGCCCCATTGGCTGCTCAAGGGCCCGACGCACATGCCGGTGCTTCCGAAGCTCCTCGAGACCTATCCCGACGCCCGGCTCATCTTCATGCATCGCGATCAGGTCACGACGACGGATTCGGTCGTCAGCGTCCAGGGCACCATCTACTGGTGGCGCACCGACGATCCCTGGAGCGGCAACATGCTGGACGACGTCATGATGATCGAGGGGCGCGTCACGCTCTGGGACCGGATCATCGGCTGGATGGAGGACGGCACGATCCCGAAGGGCCAGTTCGCGAACGTCATCTACCTGGACTTTTCCGCCGATCCGATGAAGGCGATCCGCGGCGCCTATCAGCAGATCGGCCTCACGATGTCGGACGAAGCTGCGCAGCGGATCGAGGCCTATCTCGCCGCCAAACCGAAGGGCGTCTTTGGCAAGCACGTCTACAAGACCGGCAGCGAATCCTCCGAAGCGGCGGCCGAGGAGCGCAAGGCGCTGCAGCGTTACTACGCATATTTCGGCGTTCCCAAGGAGGGCTGATCTCTCATGACGAGCCCCTCGAACGATCGCCCCCCGTCGCCGCCGGAAGAGATCCAGCGCCGGGCGCAGGCGACCTGGGAAGCCTTCTGCGATGACCTCAAGCAGGCGGGGCGCCAGCTGATCCGCGAGGATCTCCCGCTCGGCGAGCTCGATGCCGCCGAGGGCCTGCGATACCTCGCGCGCCTCCTGCGGACGGGCCTCGAGCGCCATGTCGAGGCCGCCGATCCGGCGGATCCCCATCTCCATTCGCTCTGCGACGAGCGCATCAAGGG
>CAZFKD010000034.1:15090-15954 GCA_964519695.1 uncultured Spirochaetaceae bacterium | reverse complement strand
CGGCCGGTCGGATCGATGTCGATGCACTTGGCGAGGATCTCGTCGCCCTCTTCCACCACGTCGGTCACCTTGTCGACGCGGCCCTCGGCGAGATGGCTGATGTGGATCAGGCCGTCCGTGCCCGGGAAGATCTCGGCGAAGGCGCCGAAATCGGCGATCCGCTTGACCTTCGCGAGGTAGATGCGGCCGATCTCCGCCTCCTGCGTCAGCTCGTTGACCATGGCCATCGCCTGGGTCACCGAGGCGCCGTCCGGCCCGAAGACCGTGACCTTGCCCGAGTCCTCGACGTCGATCTTGGCGCCGGTCGTCTCCTGGATCGCACGGATCACCTTGCCGCCGGGCCCGATGATGTCGCGGATGCGATCGGGCTTGATCTGCAGCGTCTCCATGCGCGGGGCGAAGGCGTGCAGCTCCGTCCGTGCGCGGAGGCCCTGGAGGTCCGGCGTGTCCTTGTCCATGGAATCGAGGATGTGGAGCCGTCCCGCGCGCGCCTGCTCGAGAGCCTTCTCCATGATGTCCCAGTCGATCTGCTGGACCTTGATGTCCATCTGCAGGGCGGTGATGCCCGAGCGGGAGCCGGCGACCTTGAAGTCCATGTCGCCGAGATGATCCTCGTCGCCGAGGATGTCGGAGAGCACGACCGTGCGCTTGCCGTCGGTGATCAGGCCCATCGCGATGCCCGCGACCGGCGCCTTCAGCGGCACGCCCGCGTCGAGCAGCGCCAGGACGCCGCCGCAGATCGTCGCCATCGACGACGAGCCGTTGCTCTCGAGCGTCTCGGAGACGACGCGGATCGTGTACGGGAACTCCTCGTGATCGGGGAGCACCGGCACGATCGCGCGCTCGGCGAGCGCGCCATGGCCG
>CAZFKD010000034.1:9699-15080 GCA_964519695.1 uncultured Spirochaetaceae bacterium | reverse complement strand
TCGCCCACCGAAAAGGGCGGAAAGTTGTAGTGGAGCATGAAGGTCTTCTTCCAGCGCCCCGCCATGCCATCGATCGTCTGCTCGTCGAATCCGCTGCCGAGGGTCGCCGTCACCAGCGCCTGTGTCTCGCCGCGGGTGAAGAGCGCGACGCCATGGGGCCGCGGCACGGGCCGCGTCTCGCAGGCGATCGGCCGGATCTGATCGCTGCGCCGACCGTCGATGCGCTCGCCCGTCGCGAGCACGCGCTCGCGCATGATCTCGCCGCCGAGGTCGTGGAGGATGTTCCCGACCTGGCTCGAGAGGGCCGAGAGGCCGCTCGTGCGCGCTTCGAAGTCGGCGAGCGTGCGCGGATTGAACTCCGCGTTGCGGTACTCCGTGAGGATCTGCTCCTTGATCTCCTTCTCGATCGACTTGACGGCGGTGCTGCGCGCCTTCTTGTCCTTGATCGTGAAGGCCTCGCCGAGCCGATCGCCGGCACGCTTCTGGATGTCGGCTTCCAGGGCCGACTTGTCGACCTTGGCCGGCGCCGCGAGCTTCGGCTTCCCGACCTTCGCCGCGAAATCCGAGATCGCCGAGATGATCTTCTGGATCTCGCGATGCGCATGGCGCAGCGCCTCGAGCACCTCGGATTCGGGCAGCTGGTTCGCGCCGCCCTCGACCATCACGATCGAGCCCTGGCTGCCGGCCACGATCAGATCGAGGTCGTTGCCCTCGGCCGCCTCCGGTCCGGGATTGATGCGGTACTCGCCGCCGACCCGGGCGATCCGAACCGCCGCGATCGGCCCGAGGAACGGAATCTCCGAGATCGAGAGCGCCGCCGAGGCGCCGACGAAGGCGCACAGGTCGGCCGGATGATCCGGATCCGACGAGAGCACGGTCGCCGTGATCTGGGTCTCGTCGTTGTAGCCGTCCGCGAAGAGCGGCCGGATCGAACGATCGATGAAGCGCGACACCAGCACTTCGCGGTCCGCGAGGCGCCCTTCGCGCTTGAAGAAGCCGCCCGGGATCTTGCCCGCGGCGGCGAACTTCTCGACGTAGTCGACGGTCAGGGGGAAGAAGTCGATCCCCGGCCGGGGGGTCGAGTGGACGGCGGTCACGAGGACGACCGTATCACCGAAGGTCACGACCGCGGCGCCCGCGGCCTGCTTGGCGATCTTTCCCGTCTCGATCTTCATGGTCCGGCCGCCGATCTCGACGGTCATGGACGTGGGTTCGAACCAATAAGGCATTCCATACTCCTCACCGGTCTGGCCTCTCCTCACTCTTCTCGAGTCAGAGCCAGCTCCGGTGCATTCGTAGCCTGCCGAGCAGACGCTCTCCCTGAGCGCCGAGCCCGGATTCCGACGGATTCCACGAGCGATGCAGGATCACCCATGCGCGAACGAGCGCGAACGAACGTGCTCGAGGGGGGGGATGGTTCGCGTATGGCCGACTCCCGCATGGCACGGGGTCCCGTCGGAACGGCTCAGGCCAATCAACTCTCGATCGACTCTCGATCGACTAGCGATCGATTCCCGATCGACTCTCCAAACTCCGACCAAATTCGGCCCAAATTCGTCTTCGGGCCGATTGGGGCGGGCACAGGATCCGTACCGGACCCCGAACAAACCAAGGGCGCGCACGAGGCGCGCCCTCTCGGGATCCACTAGCGGCGGATCCCCAGCTTCTCGATCAGCGCACGATACCGGTCGGTATCGCTGCGTCTCAGATAGTCGAGGAGACGGCGCCGCTTGCTCACGATCCGCAGCAGGCCGCGGCGCGAGTGGTGGTCCTTCTCGTTGACCTTGAAATGCTCCTGCAGTCCCGTGATCCGCTCGGTCAGGATCGAGATCTGGACCTCGGGCGAGCCCGTATCGGCGGCGCCGCGCCGGTTCGCTCCGATGATTTCGGCCTTCTTCTCTGCAGAGATCAAGTCTTCCGTCCTCTCCGATTCACAGCCCGACCGATGATCGAAACCGTCTGTCGATCCGGCCAAGCTGTCTCTCGTCCGCGCTGCGCGCATCACGCGCTCCGGACGAGAACCCTCTGATTTGCATCCGTTTTTCGAACCGCGGCAGTTTGGCGTAGGCCACAGATCCTGGCAACGGGCAAATCGCGACTCCCCCGCGCCGAAAATCCGGAAATCGGCTCAAACCGGCTCGGGCGCCAGCACCCGGAGCGGCCAGAGCCGCCGATCCGCCCCGAGCTCGGCGACGGCGAGCACCTGCCCCTGCGCATCGACGAGGGTCACCCGGGTCCCCGGCGGCTCCCGATGCAGATCGCCCGCCGCCAGGTCGCCGCCGTTCATGAGGCGGCGCTGCTGCTCCCCCGAGACCGCGAGCACCGGGAACCCGAGGGCATCGGCGGCCGAGATCAGCTGGCCTTCGAGCTTGCCCTCGGCGGCGGCCGACGCGCAGTCGGCGAACGTGCGTGCCTGATCGATCCGGAACGGCCCGCTCGCCGTGCGGCGGAGCCCGGCGAGATGCGCGCCGCAGCCGAGCACCCGCCCGAGATCCGAGGCCAGCACGCGGACGTAGGTCCCCGAGCTGCAGCGGACCCGGAGATCGAAGGCCGGCGATTCGAAGCGGGTGAGCACGATCTCCTCGATCGTGATCCATTTCGGCTCCCGCTCGACGTCGATGCCCTGCCGCGCGAGCCGATGGAGCGGAACGCCGTCCTTCTTGACGGCGCTGTACATCGGCGGCACCTGCTGCACATCGCCCCGGAATCGGAGCAGCGCGGCCTCGACCTCTTCGCGACCGGGCAGCGGACCCGCATGGCGCGCCACGACCTCGCCCTCGGCATCGAGCGTATCGGTCTCGATGCCGAGCACGACCGTCCCGTCGTAGACCTTCTTGCCGGCCTCGATGAACGGGATCAGCTTGGTCGCCTGGCGGATCGCGAGCGGGAGCACACCCGTCGCCTGGGGGTCGAGGGTGCCGAGATGTCCGACGCGTCGCGTACCGAGCCAGCGGCGCGCCTCGTCCACGACGTCGTGGGACGTCCGTCCGGCCGGCTTGTCGACGACCAGGAACCCGGAGGCGCCCGGCTGCTCGGATCGGCTACGTCTCGGACTGCGGCGAGACATCGGCCTCCTCCTCTTCTTCTTCGGGCGACGCTTCGGACGATCCTGCGGCGGCCGGATCGGCCGAAGATTGCGATTCCGGCCGGATGTCGAGGGATCGGATCAGGCTGAGCATGTGGCTGCCCTCGGCGATCGAGTCGTCGAGGACGAAACGCAGCTCGGGCGTATGCCGCAGCTTCATCCGGCGCGAGAGCTGCCGGCGCAGGAAGCCCGCCACCGACGCCATCGCCTCCGCGAGCTCGAGCTGGCGTGCTTCATCCGGATCCTCGCCGAGCGGGCTGTAGAAGATCGTCGCAGCACCGAGATCGACGGCGAGCTTGATGCGCGTGATCGTGATCAAGCGCAGCCGCGGATCCCGCACCTCGTCGCGCAGGATCTCCGACAGCTCCGCGCGGATCTGCTCCGCCACCCGCTGTACGCGGACCGAATCGGCCAAGCTGTCCTACCCCTTTCCCTCATCCCCGTCGTCGCCCTCGTCTCGTTCGCCCCCGGGCGCCCGCGACCACGGCAGATCCAGATCTTCTTCCCCGGCCCCCGCAGCATCGCCGGCTTCGAACGCGCCCACCTCGAGCGGCATTCGCATCAGCTCGATCTCGCTCCCGAGGATCTCGGCGAGGTGCATCTCGTCGACGAGCTCGAGCGCCTTCAGGAGCCCGCGCCGGACGACGCCCTCGTCGTTGCCGACCATCGAGACCCCGACGACCGCGCGCTGCCAGGTGTCCTGGCCACCGACTTCCGCGACCGACACATTGAAGCGGTGCCGCAGGCGCCCGACGATCCGGCGCACCACGCCCCGTTTTTCCTTCAGCGATTGCGACTCGTGGACCCGTAGCTCGACGACGGCGACCCCGACGATCATGCGGCGCCCCCCTCTGCCACCGGCGCCCGAGCGAGACGCGGCTACGGCCAGCGACGGGATCCAGCGCCCGTACCGAGCGAGCAGATCCCATCGAGCTCGAGCCGCGGCCCGGCCCACGATTCTCCGACTGTCGTTCTCCGCCCCGTGGACAGGCGCTAGAGCGTCGCCGCGCGCTCCACCCGTTCGAAGGTCTCGATCACGTCACCGACCTTCACGTCGTTGTAGTTGGTCACGCCGATACCGCATTCCATGCCGTTCGTGACCTCCTTGACGTCGTCCTTGAAGCGGCGGAGCGAGCCGACGATGCCCTGATAGATCTGGATGCCGTCGCGAACGATGCGGCAATGGGCATTGCGAACCACCTTGCCCTCGAGCACGTAGGAGCCCGCGATCGTCCCGATCTTGGGGATCGTGAACGTCTCGCGAATCTCCGCGCGTCCGAGCAGGTTCTCCGAGACGATCGGCGGCAGCAGCCCGGCCATCGCGGCCCGCACGTCGTCGAGCATCGCCATGATGATCGAGTACGTGCGGATCTCGACGCCGCCGTTGTCGGCCTGTCGCCGGGCCGACGGATCGGGCCGCACGTTGAATCCGACCACGATCGCGCCGCTGGCGGCGGCGAGATTCACGTCGTTCTCGCTGATCGCACCGACGCCGGACGAGAGCACCTTCAAGACGACGGTCTCGGTCGACAGCTTCTCGAGCGCATCGCGTGCGGCCTCGCAGGTGCCCTGCACGTCGGCCTTGAGCACGATCGAGAGTTCCTTCGGCCCCTCGTTCGTGGACTGGGCGTAGAACTCGTCGAGCGTGAGCCTCGGGCGCGGGACGACCGAGGCGACCCGCTCGCGATCTTCGCGATGATCGACGATCTGGCGCGCGACGCGCTCGCTCTCGACGACGTGGAACTTCGCCCCGGCCGGCGGCACGCCCGACAGGCCCGTGATCTGCACCGGCATCGACGGACCGGCCTGCTTGACGCCCCGGCCCGTGTCGTCCTGCATCTGGCGCACCCGGCCCCATTCGGTGCCGACGACGATCGAATCGCCCTGCTCGAGGGTGCCATCCTGGACGAGCAGGGTCGCGACCGGGCCGCGCCCCTTGTCGAGCTGGGCCTCGAGCACGACGCCGGCCGCGCGACGGGCGGGATCCGCCCGCAGCTCGAGCAGGTCCGCCTGGAGCACCAGCATCTCGAGCAGATGGTCGATGCCCGCGCCGATCTTCGCCGAGACGTCGCAGCAGACGACATCGCCGCCGAAATCTTCGGGAACCAGGTTGTGTTCCATCAGGCGCTGACGCGCCTTGGCCGGATCCGCATCGGGCAGATCGCATTTGTTGATGGCGACGACGATCGGACAACCCGCCGCCTGGGCGTGCTGGATCGCCTCGACGGTCTGCGGCATCACGCCCTCCGTCGCGGCGATGACGAGCACGACGAGGTCGGTCGCGGCGGCGCCGCGG
>CAZFKD010000034.1:8998-9689 GCA_964519695.1 uncultured Spirochaetaceae bacterium | reverse complement strand
CTTCGCCTTCCGTGACCTTCGTCTTGCGGATCGCGTCGAGCAGCGAGGTCTTGCCGTGATCGACGTGGCCCATCACCGTGATGACCGGCGGCCGCGGACTGCCGGGCGCCGTCTCCGCCGCTTCTGCGGGCTCCGGCTCGAAGAACTGCGCCTCGTTGAAACCGACGTCGACGGCCTCGAAGCCCATCCCGGAGGCGAGCTTCATCACTGTCTCGAAATCGATCCGCTGGTTGACCGAGACCATGATGCCGAGCGCCATCAGACGCCCCTGGATCATCGGCGCCTTGAGCCCCGCCTGCTTCGCGAGCTCGCCGACGGAGATCTCGCCCGACACGCGAACGACCTTCGTCTGGTTCGCGAGCGCGGCC
Organism: uncultured Spirochaetaceae bacterium; assembly: GCA_964519695.1. Lineage (GTDB taxonomy): Bacteria > Myxococcota_A > UBA9160 > UBA9160 > UBA4427 > UBA4427. Next base: position 9,321 of record CAZFKD010000034.1, on the reverse strand, counting down.
GGCGACGGCTTCGGGGAGAGCTTGTCCCGGCGTCGGGCGCGCGGGTTCACGACCGCCCGCGGCGCAACGATCGCCGTCCGGCGCGTACCCGAGCCGCGGCTCGTGATCTGCTTCGCGAACTGCTCCTGCTCCTGCAGGTTCACGACCTCGCGCACGCGCTTGCGCTGCTTGCCCTTGCGATCGGGTCCGGCAGCGGGGTCTGCGATGGTCGTTCCCGCGATGCGCCCATCGCGCATCGAGGCCGGGCCGGTCGGCGCCGTCGCGGCTCCCGCGGCAGGACCGCTCGGAATGCTGCGCAGGACGGGCGGCGACGGCGGACCGAC
>CAZFKD010000034.1:0-8988 GCA_964519695.1 uncultured Spirochaetaceae bacterium | reverse complement strand
TCCTCATCCGCGTCGGCCGAGAGCTCTTCCTCGTCCTCGGGCTCCGACTCGAACTCGGCGGCGGGCTCGACCTCGTCGAAACGGGCGTCGGACGCGACGACGGGCTCGGGCGTCGGCGCGGGCTCCGGCTCCTTGCGCTTTCGCCGGCGGACGACGGTCGTCCCGCTCTTGCCCTCGAGACGTTGTTCGTCGACGGAGGCCTTCGCCTTCACCGCGCCGCCGATCTTCTCGCGCAGGAGGTCCACTTCGGCGTCCTCGAGCGACGCCATCGCGCTCTTCAGATCGACGCCGTGCAGACGTGCCTGTTCGACGAACTCGTTGCGTTCGATGCCGAGCTCTTCCGCGAGTTTGTATGCCCTGACTTTTGCCATCGATTCCCGTGTCGTTCCCGCCCGGCCCGCCTGATGCGCGTGCCCCCGGCGCGTTCTCGATCCTGTTCGTTCCGGGCTCCCCGCCGCGCCCCATAGGCCGACGCACTGCCCCCGAGTTGCCGCCTGCGGCTAGTCGATCCGCTCCGCCGCCGGACCCGACGGCGGCTCCGCCGGCAATCCGCTCTCGCTCCGCTCGGCGCGCAGCGCGGCCGACGCGGCCTCTGCTTCCATGCGTTTCTGGAGCTCGCGCGCCGCATCTTCCTGGGCCCTGCGCTCTTCCTCGGCCGCCTTGACGCGCACCAGCTCGCGCGCCTGCTGCTTGATCCGGCCCGCGCCGGCTTCATCGATGCCCGGGAGCGCGGTCAACACGTCGGAGTTGCAGTTCGCCAGGTCCTCGAGCGACAGGATGCCCTGCTGAAGCAGCAGGTCCGCCTCCGGGTCGCCACAGCCGTCGACGACCGAGACCGCCTTCGAGAGCCAGTCCGCGATCTCGCGCATCTTGGTCTCGCTCTTGATGTCGATCTTCCAGCCCGTGAGCTGCACCGCGAGTCGCACGTTCTGCCCGCGCCGTCCGATCGCGAGCGAGAGCTGGTCGTCGGGCACGATCACGTCGATCGCCTTCTCCTGCTCGTCGATGATGACCTTCGAGACCTGCGCCGGCGACAGGGCACTGCAGACATAACGCGCCGTATCCGGGCTCCAGGCCACGATGTCGATCCGTTCGCCGCGCAGCTCCTGCACGACGGCCTGGACACGGCTCCCTTTCATGCCGACGCAGGCGCCGACCGGATCGACGTCGCTGTCGCGCGAGACGACGGCGATCTTCGATCGCCCGCCGGGCTCGCGCGCCGCCGACTCGATCGAAACGATCTTCTCGTACATCTCGGGCACTTCCTGCTCGAACAGCTTCACGAGGAAGTTGATCGAAGCGCGGGAAAGCACGATCTGCGGCCCCTTCGCGTTCTTGTTCACCTCGAGCACGTAGGCGCGGACCCGATCCCCGGGCCGATAGCTCTCGCGCGGCACCTGCTCTTTCGGCGGGATGATCGCTTCCGCACGCCCGAGGTCGACGATGATCGAGCCCTTCTCGAAGCGGCGGACGATGCCGTTCACGACCTCGCCCTGGCGATCGCGGTACTCGTCGAAGGTGTTGTCGCGCTCAGCGTCGCGCAGGCGCTGGATGATCACCTGCTTCGCGGCCTGGGCGAGGATGCGTCCGAAGTCCGAGGTATCGAGCTTGACGCCGATCTCGTCGCCGACCTCGACCTCGGGATCGTAGTCGCGGCGCGCTTCGGTGATCAGGATCTGGGTCTCCGGATCCGTGATCTCTTCGACGACCTCGCGGAACTCGAAGAGCTCGACCTCGCCGATCTCGTCGTTGTAGCGGGCCTCGATCTCCTTGTCCTGGCCGAAGCGGCGGCGCGCAGCCTGCCGCATCGCCTCCTCGAGGGCGCCCGTGATCTCCTTGGAATCGATGCCCTTGTCTTTGGCAATCTGATCGATTTCTCGCTTGAGATTTCCCAGCATCACACTCCGCCCGACTGGCTCGAGTCACGCACCCTCGACTCCTTCGCGAAGTCGGCGCTCGTGAACTCATAGATCGTATTGGCCTTCTCGACCTCGTCGAAGGGGATCAAGGCCGGATCCCCGTCCACGCTCATCTTCAGCACGCCCGCTTCGAACGACACCAGTCGTCCCCGGAAGCGTTTGCGTCCCTCCAGCGGCCGCCGGGTCTGGACCCGGAGCTCCTTGCCGACCGCTGCCTCGAAATCCTTCTCCCGCGTCAACACCCGATCGAGTCCCGGCGACGAGACTTCCAGCCGATACGCACCCGGCATGAGGTCCGCCGCATCGAGCAGCGTCGAGAGCTCGCGCGAGATCGACGCGCAGCGCTCGATTGGTACCCGGCCATCTCCCGCTCGGCTGTCGACCACGATCCGAACCAGGCCCGGCCCGCGCGGACGCGTCACCTCGACGTCGACCAGCTCGCAATCGTGCTCGTCCACGACCGGTTCGATCAGTGCGCGCAGCGGATCCGGGATGTCCCGATAGATGGTCTGCTTCCTCTCTCTTCCTTGTCTCTGCTCTTCTCTTCCCGTTCTCTTCCCGGTCTCTTCCCGGTCTCTTCCCCGTATTCCTGCTCGTCTCGTCCGGTCTCGCTCGACCCACGGCCGCGAACCCGGCTCCCGCCCGCGACCGCGCCCCCGAGCACCCCGGCTCGCGGAAACTCGCCCCCCAAAACAAAAAAAAGCGGACGAATCGCCCACTTTCCCGGCGGCTTCGAACCGGTGCGACACTCACGCCGCTTCCGACGCTTCGGCCAGGGACTTCGTCGGATCCCCACCGCGCCACACCGATCGACCCGAAAAGCTGTACCCGATGCAGCCCGAGAAGGGCCGCGCGAGCCCGCGCAAATTAAATGAGTGCCGGCAAGATGGCAAGGAAGCTGCGTTTTTCGGCTACCGACCCTTGGGGGACTCGAGCGCGCCGGTCAGGTCGGCGACCCGTGCGAAGCCGTGTCGACGGGCGTAGTCGGCGATCCCCTCGACGATCGCGACCGCAGCGGTCGGGTCGAGATAGTTCAGGGTCCCGACCTGAACGGCAGTGGCCCCGCAAAGCAGGAACTTGACGGCATCCTCGGCGCTCGCGATCCCACCGACGCCGCAGATCGGGATCCGGACCGCCTGGGCCGCCTGCCAGACCATGCGCAGGGCGATCGGCCGGATCGCCGGCCCCGAGAGCCCGCCGAGCACGTTCGAGAGGACCGGCCGCCGCCGTTCGACGTCCACCTCCATCGCCTGGATCGCGTTGATCAGGGTGATGCCGTCGGCGCCCTCGGCCTCACAGACCTTCGCCATGTCGGCGATCCGGGTGACATTGGGCGAGAGCTTCACGAGCAGCGGACCCGCCGTCGCCCGCCGGACGGTCGCGACGAGTTCGGCTAGCAGCTTCGGATCCTGGCCGAACTCGATTCCGCCCGCCTTCACGTGGGGACACGAAGCGTTGATCTCGATGCCGGCGACCCGCGGATGGGCCGTCACCTGCGCGACGAGTTCCGCATAGAGGCCCGGCTCGGTCCCGAAGGCGCTCGCGATCACGACGACGCCCTCCGGCAGCGCCGGCAGCTTCTCCTCGAGAAACGCCTTCACACCGACGTTCTCGATGCTGATCGCGTTCAGCATGCCCGCCGGGGCCTCGGCGATCCGCGGCGGCGGATTGCCGTGGCGCGGCTCGAGGGTCAGGCTCTTCGCGACGAAGCCGCCGAGGCGGGTCAGGTCGAGGAAGGGAGCAAACTCGGTGCCGTAGCCGAAGGTGCCCGATGCGGTCAGCACCGCGTTGCGCAGCGGAATGCCCGCGAGCACCACCCGCTCGTCCACCGCGCCGCCGGGCGCGGCGCTCGGCGAAATCCCCCTGCCCGATCCGGCGGGCCCGGCGTCCCGTCGTTCGCTCACGGCAGCCCCGCCCAATCGATCTCGCGCGCGTCGAAGACCGGGCCCGTCCGGCAAACGAGCGCGAAGCCTCCGCCGGTGCGAGGCGCGGCGCAGCCCAGGCAGACGCCGAAGCCGCAGGCCATCGGATTCTCGAGCGAGACATAACATCGCGCCCCGGCCGTGGCGGCGAGCGTCGCACAGGCGCGCATCATCGGCGTCGGTCCGACCGCGTACACCGTCGCCTCGGGCGTCGCCCGGAGCCGCTCGGCGAGGGGGCCGGTCACGAGGCCCTGGATGCCGGCCGAACCGTCCTCGGTGGTCCCGACGAGCTCGACGCCGAGGGCCTCGAAATCCGCCCAGCCGAGCAGGTCGGCCGCGCTGCGCGCGCCGAGCAGGACGCTGACCCGGCGGCCGCGGGCGGCCAGGTTGCGTGCCCATTCGTAGAGCGAGGCGATCCCTGTTCCGCCGCCGACGAGCAGTGCCGGCGCCGCCGAGTCGGCTATCCCTCCATCCACCTGGGCAAAGCCGCGGCCGAGGGGGCCGACCAGCGGCAGGACGTCCGCCGGAGCGAGATCGGCGAGCAGACCCGTCCCCCGGCCGACGACTCGGAAGAGCACCTCGATGATGCCTTCGCCCGGCCGCTCGGCCGCGCCGAGCTCGCGATAGATCGCCATCGGCCTCGGCAACAGCGGGTCGCGCCGGACGACGCTCCCCTCCGCACCGGCGCCGAGCATCAGGAACTGGCCCGGGGCGGACCCGGTCCAGCCCGGCACGGCGAGGCGGAGCCGACGGCCATGGCCTTCCGGGATCTGCGCGAGGACGCGGGCGCGGCTGCGAATCGGCGCGGGCGCAGTCTCAGGACCAGGGTTCGCCGACAAGACCGATCTCTCCCGCAGCACAGGCCCTTCACGCGGTCCGCCGCTCAGGCGAACGCTCGCGAAAGCAGCAGCGCATCGCTGCCGTCGGGGTAATAGCGTGGACGCCTGCCCACGACCACGAAGCCGAGGCCCGCGTACAGCGCCGCTGCCGGCGCATTCCGGGCCGAGAGTTCGAGCCGCGCCTCGGCGAGCCCTTCGCTGCGCTCGATCTCGAGCAGCTGGATCAACAGGCCCCGCGCGACCCCGCCGCGGCGCACCCCAGGACCGACCCCGACCAGGTCGATCTCGAGCAGGTCGAGAATCCGCCGAGCCAGGACGAATCCCAGCAGCTCCGACTCAGCGCCGTTTGCGACGCGAAGGGCGAGCCAGGCCCGAGCCTCCCGTCCGCAAACGGCCGGGACCAGCGCCGCCGCACCCCAGCCATCGGCGAAGCAGTTCGCGACGAGTCCCTCGAGCCGCCCGAGATCCTCGCGAGCCGCCCGCCGGATCCGCGTCTGCACCGGAACTCTCCCACCCGCGCCTGCGGTCTCGATCCCTGCGGAAGGGCAGACGAAATCGTCCGTCAAGCGGGCCCCCGACGCGGTCGATAGGCAGTCGGGAAAATGCCCGAACCGGCGGCCGGCAACCGGCTCGCGCCGACGGGCGTCGCAGCAGCCGATCCCGCATGGACCGCTTCGGCATCGCCCGCTTCAGCATCGGTCACGAGGACTCCTTGGCCAAAGGTCTCGACGCGCAGCAGCAGATCTTCGCAGGCAATCCCGACGATCGCCGCGCCTTCGAGGCGCTCGAGGAACATTTCTTTCTCGAAGGCGACTGGGCCGCGCTCGCACGCATCTATGGCGATCGCATCGCCGCACCCTCGATCGCCGGCGACACGGCCAAGAAGAGCGCACTGCTGCTGCGGCTCGGACAGATCCTCGAGGAACGGCTCGTCGATCTCGACGCGGCCTGCGACGTCTACTGGACCCTCGCCCGACTCGACCCCAGCCATCGCCCGGCGCTGCGCCAGCTGCGCGGCATCCACGAACGCCGCGGCCGCTGGGACATGGTGCTCCAGCTCGCGGAGCTCGAAGGTGCGACGTCGATGGCCCCCGACGAACGCGCGCGCTTCGAGTCCGATCTCGCTCGCATCTGGGCGCATCAGCTCGGCGATCGCGGCGAAGCGGAGCGCGCCTATCAACGCGCGCTCGCGGCGGATGCCGAGTTTCCGGCCGCACTCGAAGGGCTCTCCGAGCTCTGCCTCGAGAGCGGCAGGATCGACGAAGCAGCTGGCCTGCTCGAGCGTCTCACGCAGCGTCTGCGCGGACCGGAGCGTGCACCGTTCTGGCTGGCGCTCGGCCGCCTCGAAGCCGGCATCCTGGACGATCGGGCGAGCGCGCGCCGGCGCTTCGCGGCCGCCCTCGAAGACGATCCCCTGCTGACGGCCGCGGTCGAATGGTCGCTGCTGCTCGCGACCGAGGCCGAGGACTGGGAAGCCGTCGCCGGACTGCTCGAGCACCGCTTCGACCTCGCCGCCGGCGCCCGCCACCGCGCATCGATCGCGGTCGAGGCGAGCCAGATCCACCTCCATCACCGTCATTCGCCGCCGAGCGCCCGAGCCTGGGTGGAGCGGGCCAGCGAGCTCGCCGAGGACGACGGCGCGGTCCTGCGCGCTCGCGCGGATCTCGAGCGCGCGGAGGGAAACGACGAGGCGCTCGCCCGGGTGATCGAGCGCCTCGTGAAGACGACCGGGGCGAGAACGTCGCAGGCGCTGGTGCTCGAGCTGGCGGAGATCCACGCACGCAAGGGCCGCCCGGCCGATGCGCTCGCGGCGCTCGAGCGCTCGCGCGCGCGGGACCCGGGGCAGGACCTGCGCGTCCTGGCGCTGCGCGCCGACTGCCTGCGCGCGACCGGAGCGAAGCGCGAGCTGGCCGAGGTCCTCGAGACGCTCGTGACGCTCGAGGCCGGCCAGAACGCGCAGGAGCGTGCCCTGCGATCGAGGGAGCTCGCGACGTTATGCGAGGACGAGTTCTCCGACCGCGCCTCGGCCGAGATCCACTGGCGCACCGCCTTCGAGCTCGAGCCGACGGATCCCGGAGCGCACGCGGCGCTCGTGCGGCTCCAGGCCAAGCGGGAAGACTGGCCGGCCCTGCGCGCCACCCACGAAGCCGCCCTGCGCGCCGCCGGCGCAGCCGCTCCCCCGGCGCTCTGCAACGCGCTCGGCGAGCTGCTGCTCGCCCGCTTCGACGATCCGGCGAGCGCGCGCGCCCTCTTCGAGCGCACGCTCGCGATCGACCCGGGCGATCGGCCGGCCCTCGCCGGCCTCCGGCGCATCGGCGAGCGCATGCAGGACGAGGCGCTGTTGCTCGCGGTGTACGAGCGCGAAGCGGCCGTGTGCGAGGAAGAGGCCGACGAACTCGGCGACGTCGCACAGCGTGCCATCGCCCTGCTGACCCGCCGCGGCGACCTCGCCGGGGCCTACGGCTGGGCCGTCCGCGCGACCCGCGCGGGTCCCGACGCGCCCGCCCTGCTGCAGACGCGCGTCGATCTCGAGCAGCAGCTCGGCCTCGCGCTGGAGCAGATCGAGAGCCTCGGCCGGCTGGCCGAGCGGCTCACGGGTCCGGAGCGCAGTCGCCGTCTTCAGCGGCGCGCCGAGCTTCTGCTCGAGCAGGGCGATCCCGAGGCCGCTGCTACGTCGCTCGAGGCGGCGCTCGCGAGCGACGCCGACGACGTCGAGACGCTCGCTGCCCTCGTCGAGGCCTATCATCGGCTGGGCCGATCCGTCGATCAGGCGCGCTGTCTGCGGCTGCTCTGCGAACGACTTCCGGTCGAGCGCCGGGCGGATCCGATGACTCGACTCGCCGCCCTGCTCGAAGATCCGATCGGCGATCTCGATGCCGCGATCGCCGTCCGCTTCCGATTGAACGCGCTCCCCACGCCGCCGCCGGGCGCCTTCTCCGCGCTCGAAGGACTGCTCGATCTCGCGGGCCGACACGCCGAGCTGGCGACGCTGCTCGAGCAGGAACGCCAGCGCATCGGCGACGAGACGCCCGCCGCGCGCGCCCTCGACCTGCGCCGCGGACGACTGCTGCTCGATGCGCTCGGCGACTGCGAGGGCGCTGCGGCGATCTTCGGCGCGCTCCACGAGCGCGCGCCCGCCGACGAAGACGTCCTGACGCTCCTCGAGCGCGCCCTGCGCGCGGGCCACGACGCCGCCGGCCTCTGCGACCTGCTCGCGCGGCGCGCGGCCTGGGCGTCGCAGCCTGTGGCCCGGGCGCCCTTCGAGCTCGAGCGCGCCCAGCTCCTCGAAGAAGTGCTCGGCCGTCCGCACGAGGCCTGCGACGTCTACGAAGACCTCCTGCAATCGGTCCCGGAATCCGCGGCCGCGGTGCTCGCGCGCGCGCGGCTCGAGTCGCTCTGCGAGGCGACTGGACAGTGGCCGCGCCTGCATCGGCTGCTGCTCGCAAGGCTCGCGGTGACCTACGAAGCCGAGCGCACGCCGCTGCGCGAACGGATCGCCGAGATCTGCCGCGACCAGCTCCAGGATCCCGCCGGCTGCGCGGCGCAGCTCGAGGCCATCGCGGCCGCCCATCCGGATCGTGTCTCCGTCTGGCAGCAGCTCCAGGATCTCTACATGCGCGTCCTCGAGCGGCCGGCCGATTGGCTTCGCGTCGCCCAGGCCGAGCTCTCGAGCGTCCCGACCCCACGCCGGGAGCTCGCGCTCCGTGTCGCGATCGGCCGCGTCCTGCTCGACGCCGGCCGGCGACCAGACGGTTCCGATGTCCGCGACGCGATCGGGCATTACGAGCGCGTGCTCGAGCTCGATCCGAGCCACGCCGAAGCCGTCGAGATCCTGGTCCGCCACTACGAGCGAACGCACCGGCCCGAGGACGTGGCCCGCGTGCTCGAAGGCCATCTGCGCTGTCTCGACGACGCACGCAGCGCCGATCGCGACGATCTGCGGCTGCGCCTCGCGCGGGTCTGGTCGCGCGAGCTCGGCGACGACGTCCGTGCCCGCAAGCTGCTCGAGGTCGTCCGTGTTTCGCAGGGCGCAGCCCCGGAGGTCGCGGAGCCGCTCGCCGAGATCCTCGAGCGGACCCCCGGACCCGAGGCGGACACCACGCTCGCGAAGCTCTGTCGCGACGCCCTCGACCGGATCGGGACCGAGCGGGAGGGACGGCCCTGGCGGGTCCGGCTCGCACGGGTCGCGACGCGGCTCGGCGATCTCGAAGAGGCCGCTCGCTGCTATCGGACCGCGCTCGCCGACAGCCCGGGCGATCCCGAGGTCGAGGATGCGCTGATCGAGGTGTACGAGCGGCTCGGCGAGCG
>CAZFKD010000033.1:13629-16228 GCA_964519695.1 uncultured Spirochaetaceae bacterium | reverse complement strand
CACAGCAGAGCGCGCAACCATCGACATGGTGCTCGGCGTCGTCCACTCGGGCTCGTCCGCCTGACGCGGCGAGGCGGACTCGAGTCCGCGATGGCGGGCGGCCTGGCCCGAGACCCGGACCGGAATCCTGGAGCGATTCCCGTCGGGCCGTCAGGCCAGGCTCGATGTCGTGATCAACCTCGCCGCGGACGGCTTCGGCGAAGGGCCATGAGGAAGCCCGCCCCGACGATGAATGCCCCCGCGAATCCGGGTTCCGGGACGGGGACGCCCGCCAGGCCTTCGTAGCGGACCGAAACACAAACAGCTTCGCCGTCTGCGCAGGGAACGCATTCGCCTCCCGCAAGGCGGACGTCGCGGCATGCGGCCTGTCCGGTCGGCTCGTAGCCGAGCGGCCCACCCTGGCGCAGATCGAGCAGGGCCGTCATCGAAAGGGCCTCGACCGACTTCCCCCCTTCGCCGAACGCGCCTTCGAGCACCATCTGCTCGAGGGAGACGGGCCATCCGTTCCAACCGATCGTCATCGAGACGGGCCAGGTCCTGAAGTCGGGATTGCGATAGCTCGCCGACCGGAGCGTGACGGGGCTCTTCAGCTGCGGGGTCTGTCCGGGATCGGTTTCCGCCTCGCCGAACAGGAAGAGGGGGGCGCCCGATGCTTCGTCGAAGTCGTCGACCACGAGCATGAGATCGAGATCGGTCAGGATCAGCGGAAGCGCGAGGTCCTGCCCTCCGACGAGCCAGGCCTTCTCCGCATCGATTTCGAACGTCGCTCCTTGCACCTCTTCCTCCACGATGGCGGCGAAGGTGAGATCCGACGGGGGATCGGGATTCTGATTCGCGACGATCCAGAGGAGCGAGTCCTCCGTCTGCTCTCCGGACTGCCACGTCATCGCGCCGTAGAGCGTGTTGGAGTTCAGATCGTCTCGGTTGCAGGCGAGGCCGATGCCGATCTCGTGTCCCTGGTAGCCCTCCCACCATGCCCAATAGGCATGGTGTCCGCCGATGTCGCCTCCATGATGGTAGTCCGCCTCCGCGATCGTTCCGTTTCCGGTGAACATGCCCATTGCATAGTGCGGCGCCATGCCCGAGAAGTCCGTATGGGTCTCACGCATCTGGCCGAGCAGCGTCGGGTCATCGAAGAATTCGGACTCGTTCAGCGCGATCAGGAAGCGGCTCAGATCGCCGATCGTCATCGCCCATCCTCCGGCCGGGCCTTCCCAGCCCTCGATCCCGTCCGTTTCGTTCCAGGCTTCGAAGACGGGGAATCCGGGCGGGTTTCCGTAGCCGATCGCGCGGTTCGGGATGTCGGTGTCGCGCCAGGAATGGGTGAGCGCGAGGCTGTGCATGTGCCCCCCTTCCAGTGCGTTCCCCGACCACTGTCCGAGCTCGTTCCAGACGTATTGCTCATAGCCGTCGCTCGAAGACACCGACGGCGCGACCGCATCGATCACGGCGCCTGCGACGCTGAAGCCGACGTTGGAGTAGACGCCCGTCGTGAGAGAGCCGCCCGTCGGAGGAGGCAGGGCGACCGATTCGTTCGCCTGGTACTGGGCGAAGGCGGCGAGTGGCGAGGCCAGCGCCGCCGAGACGCCCGCGCAGAATCCCGCCGGCTGCCCGTTCGGATCATCCCGGCAGTCTCTCGCATCGGAGCCGACCGAAAAATCGGGTGCGAAGGCCGCTGCTTGGGTCGCGCCGCCGATCCCGGACGTGTGATTGAGAAGGCTCTCGAGGCTCTGTTCGCCGAGAGACGGGTTCGAGGTCGCGAGATCGTCGGCGACGAGATCGCCGAGCGCGAGATCGCCGTCGTCGACCATCGAGAGCAGGGCCGCCGCCGTGATCGTCTTCGAGATCGATCCCAGCGCGCCCATCGTCGAGACGCCCCATCGACGCCCCGGCGAGCCTCCGCCGGGAAGCTGCGCGTATCCGTAGCCCTGGAGATAGATGATCTCTCCGTCGCGAACGACGCCGACGGCGCAGCCGGGCTCCGTGTCGGGGTTCGGGACGAGCGCGTCGATGATGGCCGCGTCGAGATCGGTCCACGACATGGACTCGAAGCGATTGTCCTTGAGCGCAGTGGTGGCGACGTTGATGTCGGCGACCTGATCCGGGCCGGAGAATTCGGGCGCACGGCAGCCCGCGCCGAGGAGCGCGGCGAGCAGCGTCGTCGCGGCCGCCATGTGCGCCGAGCGAGTGGCGCGACCAAATGAGGGATGATGAGACGTCTTAGAGTTCGAACGGTGCATCGATGGGCTCCTTCTGTCTGCCGGGTTGCGGCGATGTCGGAGACGAACCTATCGAGGACGGCGAGCGGCGAACGTGAAGCGGTTCTCAGAGCGCTGCGGAATCGGGAAATTTTTCGACCAGGCCTCGCTCAGGGGCCCGGCGCGCCGGAGCTCTCCGCTCGCCGTCGCGTTCCGTCTCGACGGAAACGACGCACTTCTCGCCGCCGCGATCCGGGGCGAGAGCCCGGACCGGGCCCGAGTCCGAGCCGAATCGACCGACCTGTTCTGACGGGTCGCTCGGATGGGGCCTCTCACTCGGGCGCGAGCGAGGCGGATTTCGTCGGTGACAAGGAGGAGGTGATCATCGCCTTGCTGCACCA
>CAZFKD010000033.1:12472-13619 GCA_964519695.1 uncultured Spirochaetaceae bacterium | reverse complement strand
TCGGACTCGGCGTGCCGTGCTCGAATCCGCGCTTGCTCGGGCGGTGACAACGTTGTCATACTGCCGAGCGCATGACGAAGTCCCGTCGGCGCAACTCCGAGAGAGGCCCCCGTTGAATTCCCGCCCGAGCACTCTTCGCGAGGTCGCGGCGCGCGCTCGCGTCTCGATCAAGACGGCCTCTCGGGTCGCGAACGCGGAGGCGCGGGTCGCGCCCGAGACCGCCGCGCGTGTTCAGGCGGCCATCGACGCGCTCCGTTATGTGCCGAACCTCGCGGCGCGGCGCCTCGTCCGCCGCCGGTCCTACGTGCTCGGCGTCGTGTATCACAACCGAAGCTGGAACTGGCTCAACGACGTGCAGCGCGGCGCGATCGAGGCCGCACGCGCTCGCGACTACGAGATCCTGATGCATCCGCTCCAGCCCGAGAGCGAGCAGGACCGAAGGCTGCTCCGTCAGGTCGTCGAGCAGGGCAGTGTCGATGGCTGGATCCTGACGCCGCCTTGTGGGGACGACGCGGAGATCGCTTCTTATGCGCGGGCGCGCGGCGTCGCCTGCGTCCGCATCGCACCGACCTGCCGCGCGGGCGACGAGCCGACGATCTCGGCGAGCGACTTCGAAGGCGCGCAGGCGATGGGGCGCCATCTCGTCGGCCTCGGCCACGAGCGGATCGCCTTCGTCGCGGGCGCCCCGGAGCAGCGATCGAGTCACGATCGCAGGGCCGGCTTCGAGCAGGCGCTGCGCGACGCGGGCCGGCGACTCGCGGACGAGGACGTCTACCAGGGGGATTTCTCGTTCGCGTCGGGGCTCGCATGCGGCCGTCGGCTGCTGGCGCAGGCGACACGGCCGACGGCCGTCTTCGCCTGCAACGACGACATGGCCGCCGGCATCCTCTCGGCGGCTCATGAGGCCCGGATCGAGGTGCCGGAAGCGCTCTCGGTCGCGGGCTTCGACGACGTCGATCTCGCCCATCAGGTCTGGCCGCCGCTCACGACGGTCCGTCAGCCGACCGCGAGGATCGCGCGCGAAGCGACCGACCTGTTGATCGATGCGCTCGAGGGTCGGCTGGTCGGGCCGATGCATCGGGTGCTCGAGACGACGCTGATCGCGCGCGCATCGACGGGGGCGCGATGTTCCTAGGCATCGATCTCG
>CAZFKD010000033.1:0-12462 GCA_964519695.1 uncultured Spirochaetaceae bacterium | reverse complement strand
ACCTCGTCGGTGAAGGCGCTGGTGCTCGACGACCGCGGAGCCGTCGCCGCGCAGGGCAGCGCAGCGCTCGACGTCCAGCAGCCCCGGCCCCTGTGGTCCGAGCAGGATCCGGAGCAGTGGTGGCATGCGACCCGTCGGGCGGTGGCGGCGGCCGCGTCGCAGCTCGTCGGCGGACTGCGCGGCCTGCGAGCGGTCGGCCTGGCCGGGCAGATGCATGGCGCCACGATCCTCGATGCCGCGGATCGACCGCTGCGCCCCGCGATCCTGTGGAACGACGGCCGCAGTCTCGCGCAGTGCGCGGCGCTGGAGCGCGCGGTGCCCGAATCCCGCCGGATCACGGGCAATCTCGCGATGCCCGGCTTCACGGCTCCGAAGATCGCCTGGCTGCGCGAGCACGAGCCCGAGCATCACGCCCGCCTCGCGAAGGTCCTGCTCCCGAAGGACTACCTCCGCCTGCGCCTCACGGGCGATTTCGCGACCGATCTCTCGGATGCCTCCGGAACGCTCTGGCTCGACGTCGCGAAGAGAGCCTGGTCGAACGAGATGCTCGCCGCATGCGGCCTCTCGCTCGCCGAAGTCCCCACGCTCTTCGAAGGGCCCGAGCCGACGGGCCGATTGCGGGCGGAGGTCGCGAACGACTGGGGCTGCGAGCGCGTTCCGGTCGTCGCCGGCGCCGGCGACCAGGCGGCGGGCGCCATCGGCGCCGGGGTCGTCGAGCCCGGACAGGCCTCGATCTCGCTCGGGACCTCCGGCGTCTATTTCGTGACCGGAGAGCGCTTCCGTCCGAATCCCGAGAGCGCCGTCCATGCTTTCTGCCATTGCCTGCCCGGGACCTGGCATCAGATGTCCGTTCTGCTCTCCGCAGCGAGCTGCCTCTCCTGGGTCTGCAAGCTGACGGGGGCGGCCGACGAAGCCGCACTGCTCGAAGAGCTGGCTCGCGATGGGCGCCCGAGCGAGCGGCTTCTCTTCCTTCCCTACCTCTCCGGCGAGCGCACGCCCCATAACGACCCGCATGCGACGGGCGTCTTCATCGGCCTCGACCACGCGACGGATCGCGTCGCCCTCGCGCGGGCGGTCCTCGAGGGCGTGGCGTTCGCCTTCGCCGACGGGCAGCGCGCCCTGCTCGAGGCGGGCAGCCGGATCGAGACGGTCTCCGTCATCGGGGGCGGGGCGCGCAGTCCGCTCTGGGGCGCGATTCTCGCGAGCGTTCTCGAACGGCCGCTCGTCTACCGCCGTGGCGGCGAGCTCGGCGCTGCCCTCGGCGCCGCCCGCCTCGCCATGCTCGGCGTCCAGCACGGATCCCGCGAGAGCCTCTGCGCCCCGCCGCCCGAAGACTTCGTGGCCCTGCCCGAGCCGCGGCTGGTCGAGCATGCGCGAGCGAGAGGGCCGCGCTTTCGCGCCCTCTATCGCGCCCTCGAGAGCTCCTTTGCAGACCTTCCTGCCCATCCCTCAAAAGCGGAGTCGTGAGTCATGAACGCCCCCTTCTTTCCCGAGATTTCCAGAATCCAGTATGCGGGACCCGCCACGGAGAGCGAGCTCGCCTTCCGACACTACGACCCGGACCGCATCGTGCTCGGCAAGCGCATGGAGGATCATCTGCGCTTCGCCGTCTGTTATTGGCATACCTTCTGCTGGCCGGGGGACGACGTCTTCGGCGCCGGCACTTTCGAGCGACCCTGGCAGAAGGGCGACCTCGATCCGCTCGAGCAGGCGCGGTTCAAGACCGACGTCGCCTTCGAGTTCTTTTCGAAGCTCGGTGTGCCGTTCTTCTGCTTTCACGATCGCGACGTCGTCCCGGAAGGCTCGAGCTTCAGGGAGAGCTGCGATCGCCTCGACCGCATGGGCGACCACATCCTGCAGCGGATGGAGGAGACCGGCGTCCGACTGCTCTGGGGAACCGCCAACCTCTTCGGTCATCCGCGCTATGCGGCGGGGGCGGCCAGCAATCCGGATCCCGAGGTCTTCGCCTACGCCGCCGCGCAGGTCAAACATTGCCTCGATCTGACGCAGCGCCTGCGCGGCGCGAACTACGTCTTGTGGGGAGGTCGCGAGGGCTACGAGACGCTCCTCAACACCGATCTCCGCCGCGAGACCGATCAGCTCGGCCGCTTCCTGAACCTGGTCGTCGAACACAAGCATCGCATCGGATTCGACGGCATGATCCTGATCGAGCCCAAGCCCCACGAGCCCACGAAGCACCAATACGACCACGACGTCGCGACCGTCTACGGATTCCTGCAGCGCCATGGCCTCGAGCGGGAGGTCAAGATCAACATCGAGGTCAACCACGCGACCCTCGCGGGCCACAGCTTCCAACACGAGCTCGCGACCGCCGTCGCCTGCGACCTCTTCGGCAGCGTCGACGCGAATCGCGGCGATCCCCAGAACGGCTGGGACACGGATCAATTCCCGAATAGCGTCGAGGAGATGACCCTCGGCCTCTACGAGATCCTGCGCGGCGGCGGACTGACGACGGGCGGCATCAACTTCGACGCCAAGTTGAGGCGGCAGAGCGTCGATCCCGTCGATCTCTTCCATGCCCACATCGGCGGGATGGACACGATGGCCCGGGCGCTCGAGTGTGCGGCGCGGCTGATCGAGGAGCGCACGCTCCAGGACTTCGTCGATGCGCGCTACGCGGGCTGGAACGGAGCGCTCGGCCGATCGATCATGGGCGGAAAGGAGAACCTCGCGTCGCTCTGGCAGCATGTGCACGGCGGACAGCACGAGCCGGCGCCTCGCTCCGGCGGACAGGAGCGGCTCGAGAACCGCGTCCGAAACGTCGTCGATCGGGTGCGGGCGGGAGCTTCCTCGTGAAATACGGCATGAACCTGCTGCTCTGGACCGACGATCCGACCCTCGAGCGCTGGCTGCCGCTCTACGAGCGTTTGAAGCGGATGGGATTCGACGGCGTCGAGCTCCCGCTGCTCGGGGCGACTCCGGAGCGGCTCGCGATCCTCGCCCGCCGGCTCGACGACATCGGGCTCGAGCGCACGGCGGTGAACGTGCGCAGCGCCGAGGAAGATCCGATCTCGGGCGATGCGGCGATTCGCGCGGCGGCGCGCGCGGGCCTCGAGCGGACGATCGACTGCGCCGAGGCCGCCGGCGCACGGCTTCTCGCCGGTCCCCTCTATGCCGCCCTCGGCCGCTTCAGCGGCGCGGGTCCGACCGCGCAGGAATGGGCCGACGGCGTCGAGACGATCCGGCACGCCGCGGACTACGCAAAGCGGTCCGGGATCTCGCTGACGCTCGAATTCCTCAACCGCTTCGAGATCTACCTGCTGAACTGCACCGCCGACACGATCCGCTTCGTCCACGACGTGGGCCGCCCCAACGTCGGCGTCCACTACGACACCTTCCACGCGCACATCGAAGAGAAGGACCCGGCCGCCGCGCTGATCGCCGCGGGCCGCGAGATCACCCACGTGCATGTCTCCGAGTCCGATCGGAGCACGCCCGGCCAGGGGCAGGTGCGCTGGGCGGAGACCTTCGATGCGCTCCGGCAGACGGGCTACGACGGCTGGCTCACGATCGAAGCGTTCGGCCAGGCGTTGCCGAGCCTCGCCGCGGCGACCCGGATCTGGCGCGCGATGTTCGAGAACGAGGAGGCGCTCGCGCGCGAGGGGCTCCGCTTCATGAAGTCCGAGTGGGAACGAAGCGCGGCTCGCTGATCGAGCGAGCCGCTTCGCAAGTCGGAACGGGAATGGGCCCGGGAAAGGGAGTCGACGATGTCCATCGAGGCCTTCGATCCGAAATTCATGCCGGTCGGCGTCCTGACGGCAGCGCTCCACGAGCTGACGCCGCGCGCGGCGCGGGATGCGGACCCGGATCTCGCGATCGAGGATTGGCTGGCGTATGCGTCGGAGCTCGAGGCGGACTGCATTCAGCTCTCCGCGGCGCTACATCCATCGGTCTCCGACGTTCCGCCCGAGGCGATGCTCGATCCCGTCGCGAACACCCTCGATCTGCGCGATCCCTTCACGCCCGCGCGCGCGGCGCGGGCGCGGGCGGCGGTGAAGGCGACCGGCGTCGAGATCGCCGACCTCGGCTATTTCGACAACATGCTCCACGACGATCCGGCGCTCCGGCGACAGAAGCACGCGTTCATGCTGCGGGTCTTCGACGCCGCCGTGCTGCTGGGGGCGCCGGCGGTATGCGGCTTCGTCGGCCGCAATCAGAAGCGCTCGATGGACGAGAACCTGGTCGACTTCGAGACTTCGTTCATCCCCTTGCTGCGCGAGGCGAAGGTCCGCGGCCTCGAGTACCGCATCGAGCAGTGCCCGATGCCGGGCTGGACGACGGGCGACAATTTCCACAACAACATTGCGTATACCCCCGGTCTCTGGATCGCGCTGCACCGGATCTGCGAGCGCCACGGCGTCGCCGACCAGCTGCGCATCCACTACGACCCCTCCCACGCGATCCTGATGGGGCAGGACACGCGCTCGATCTTCCAGCTGCTGCGCGACGAAGGCTATGCCTTCCTGATCTCGGGCTTCCACGTCAAGGGTCAGGTGATCGACGCGAAGGGGATCACGAGCTGGGGATACGGTGGCCAGACCGCCCTGCGCGGCGACTGGATCGACGGCCGTCCCTCTCCCGTTCCGGCCGACCAGGGGCAGGCCTGGCGGAAGCAGACCGCGATATGCGAGCACGAGCTTCCGGGAACGGCCCGCCACGATCCGCTGGCCTATCTCCAGAATCGCAGCGTCGACTGGCTCGACCATCAGCTCGCAGCGCGCGAGCTGCTCGACCTCGACACCGCGCGAACGCCCCTGATCGTCGAGCACGAGTATCCCGCGGCGCGCAGCCAGGACAGGGACGCGCTGCTTCCGATCCTGAAGGGCTCGATCGCCTTCGCACGGCATATCGACCGCGCCGCGGCCAGCATGGCGGCCTTGCAGCAGCAGGTGCTGCCGGCGCAGGGCATCCCGGTCCAGGGGATCGGTCGACAGGCCTATCGAAGCTAGGCGTGTCGAGGGCTGCGCAGCGACGCGCGGCTTGGGGCCGTCGGGGAGGGCGATGATGAAGAGAGCCGAGATCCGGGTGGCCATGATCGGTCATCAGTTCATGGGGCGGGCGCATTCGAATGCCTGGCGCCAGGCCGGGCACTTCTTCGATCTCCCCGCCCGGCCGATCCTCCAGGTCGTCTGCGGTCGCAACGAGGCGGCGGTCGCGCGAGCGGCCGATCGGCTCGGCTTCGCGGAATCTTCGACTTCCTGGCAGGAGGTCGTCGCCCGCGACGACGTCGACGTCGTCGACATCTGCACGCCCGGCGATTCCCACTGCGACATCGCGCTCGCCGCCGCCGCGGCCGGGAAGGCGATCCTCTGCGAGAAGCCCCTCGCCAATACCCTCGCCGAATCGGAGCAGATGGCCGAGGCCGTGAACGCCGCCGGCGTCCTCCACATGCTCTGCCACAACTATCGGCGCGCGCCCGCCGTCGTGCTCGCGCAGCGGCTGATCGAGGAAGGACGCCTGGGCCGCATCCATCATTTCCGCGGGACCTACCTGCAGGATTGGATCGTCGATCCCGAGTTCCCGCGCGTCTGGCGTCTCGAGCGGGCCCGCGCGGGCAGCGGCGCCCTCGGCGACATCGCGTCGCACTCCCTCGACCTCGCCCGCCATCTCGTCGGCGAGATCCGGGAGGTGAGCGGGCTGCTCGAGACCTTCGTCGCGGAGCGTCCGCTCGAGGACGGGACGGGCCGCGCGCCCGTCGACGTCGACGATGCGGCGCTCGCGCTCCTCCGCTTCGAGAACGGCGCGATCGGCACGGTCGAAGGCTCGCGTTTCGCCCCCGGCCGCAAGAACTTCAACCGTTTCGAGATCAACGGCAGTCGCGGCAGCCTCGCCTTCGACCTCGAACGCATGAACGAGCTCGAGCTCTACGAGGAGAACGGACCGGAGAGCGGATTCCGGACGATCCTCGCGACCGATCCGAGCCACGCCTACATGCAGGCCTGGTGGCCGCCCGGGCATGTGCTCGGCTACGAGCACACCTTCACCCACACCGTCGTCGACTTCGTACGCGCCTACGCCTGCGGCGAACGGGTCCGGCCGGACTTCGACGACGGCGTGCGCAATCAGCGCGTGCTCGACGCCATCGAGCGATCGGCGAAGAGCAGGGCGTGGCAGGCGGTTTGATCCGCGCGAGACGCGTCGCCACCGCGGACGCCTGAAGCTTCAGACGCGCCCCGACTTCCGCGGCCCGACTGCGTCGTCGCAGACGCGAGATGGGGGAGGGCGCTTGCTCCTCCGCTGGATCGCAGAGGACTGGAGCAGGGAAGATCGCGGTCGATGCCGGGGGATTCGAGAGGCGATATCGTGGATCCCATGGCCGAGCCCGGCATTCGACCCAAAATGACGGATTCCGATGCATCGATCGGGGAGAAGCAGATTGATCCCGTTCGCCTGCGCGAATCTTCTGCGCCCTCCGAGCGCCGATTCGTCCATGACCGTGATCGCGAATGCCATGCCCTTGCCCTCGAAGCGTTCGGTCGGTCTCGGAGCTTCGACCGCGCCGAAGCGCCAGGCGCCTCCAGCCTCACTGGCGCGCCGGGGTAGAGCCGATGCGAATCGAGAGCCAACGAAGTCTGATCCGCGAGATCTTTGCGCTCGAGTCGCAGGCTGCGACGACGCTGGCCGACTCGGTCGTGCGCATCCCCGCTTCGCACTACACCTGCGACGAGCACACCGAGCGTGAGCGAAGCGCCTGGTTTCTCGGCCAGCCGAGCCTCGCAGGTCTCGGCGTCGAGATCCCGAATCCGGGCGACTACCTGAGCTACGAAATCGGCGGCTTGCCGATCCTCGTCGTGCGAGCCCCGGACGGGACGGTTCGGGCCTACGAGAACATCTGCCGCCACCGGGCCGCGCCTCTCGCCCGCGGATGCGGACACGCTGGGCGGATCCTCACCTGCCCGTTCCACGGCTGGTCCTACGACGCCCGCGACGGCAGCCTCGTCGCCCAGCCGAAGTCTCGCGGGGGCTTCGAGTCCCTCGATCGAGCGACGCTCGGCCTTCGATCGCTCGCCGCGGTCGAGCATCATGGTCTCGTCTTCGTCGACCCCAGACGATCCCGAGCCGGGCTCGGGATCGACGCCGATGCCTGGCTCGCCGGCCTCGCCGACGATTTCGAAGCGTTCGATTACGCGAGCTTCTTTCCTTTCGAGTCGCGATCCGACGACCTCGAGTGCAACTGGAAGCTGCTGCTCGACACGTTCTTCGAGTCCTACCACGTCTTCTCGCTCCACCGCGAATCGCTCTCGGCCGCCTATCCGGGCATCGCCTCGCCGGCCCAGGGCTTCGGCCCCCACAACCGGATCATCGTCCCGATGGCCTCGATCCTCGATCTCGAGAGTCAGCCGACCGGGAAGTGGGAGCTCCTGCCGCATGCGGTCGCCCAGTATTTCGTCGCGCCGAACGTCATCTTCAGCCACTTCGAGCCGCTGCTCACGCTGACGCGCTTCACGCCCCTCGCGACGAACCGCACCCGAGTCATGCAGGCCTTCTTCACGCACTTTCCGGTGACGAGCGAAGCGCAGCGCGAGGATTGCGCGGGACGCTTCGCGTTCGCCCACCAGATCATCTCGAGCGAGGACTACGCGCAGAGCGAGCTCGTCTACCGGGGACTCGCCTCCGGCCGCGTCGAGCACACGCTGATCGGTCGCAACGAGCCCGGGATCGGGCTCTTCCACGCCGCGCTAGCGCGGATGCTCGGCGTACAGGGTCGCCCCGATCCCGGAGTCAGCGGTCGGGCGTGAAGACTCGCTGCGTGAACCGCCAGCCTGCAGCCGTTCGCGTCAGTCGATCTGCATAACGGCCGGTCGCCGTGACGCGGAATCCGCCCTGCACGTCGTAGCAGATCAAGAAAGCGGACCCCGAAGCGCTCCGCCCGTCGACCTCGACGACGATGTTGGTCGGATCGTGTCGCATGCCGGGCTGATTCGAATTGACGGCCGCGGCAAAGCCGGCGATGGCTTCATGGCCCTCGAAGATGCCCGTGCTCGAATCGAGACGACCCTCGCCGACGAAGCAACCCGCGAATGCCTTCGGGTCGTGGCTGTCGATGGCGGTGTTGTAGCGGGCGTAGAGCTGAAGGATCTCGAGAGTGTCGTCGGTCGGGGCGATCATCGCAGGATCCTCCGAAGGTCCAGCCGGAAGGGACGGTCCCGGGGCGTGGTCCATTTCCCATCTTCGCGAGACTCGCGCTTCGCGCTCAGGCGCCGTCGAGCCGGACCTGGAGCTCGATCTGCTGTCCGCCGAAGAGGAGGTTGGTCGACAAGACGTCGGTGTAGACGAAAGCCTGGATGACGCGGTCATCCACGGCTCCCGGATCGCCCGGCCGATAGACCTTGGAAAGTGTCACGCGCCCTTCGAGCTCGGGCGTCCTGGCGATCCGGTCGATGGCTGTCCCGACTTCCTCGCCCGAGGGATAGGCGATCCCGAAATGGGTCATCGCCTGGGGCATGCGGGCGTGGGCGCTGCAATAGGCATCGTGGAGCTCCGCGAGGGCCGAATCGCTCGCCAAACGCTCTCGCATCGCCTGCTCGAAGTGCCATTGGTCCGAGAGCGCTTCGGACGCGTAGATCACGTTGTCGAAGACGTCTCCTTCCGCAGGATCGATGTAGACGATCAGGAACGGCGTTGCTGCGGGCCCGAGGTTCGCCGGTCGTTCGTCGGTCTGCGGATCGAGCACCCGAAAGCCGAGCCCCTGCAGCAGGAGCTTCGCGAGACGCCGCTCGCCGGGGGCGTAGGAGAGCTCGATGTGATTCAACATGCGCGTGCCGGGACGCACGAGAGGTCGTTGGGGCACCGTTCACTCCTCGCTCTATATCCGCCGGGAAGCTAGGGAAGCTCTGCAGCACGCGCCCCCGGTCGTTCCGAAGCGTTCGGAGCCCGCCGGCCGGGACGGATTCGTGTGCTGCCGGCAGATCGGGCTCGCGCCAGCCCGAACGGGATCCCGATCATGTCGCCCCGGATCTTCGATACAGTGGCTGTTCTTCGAGGAGGAAGCGCGCTTGAGCGAGGTCGATTTCGCGGCCGGGGGTCATCCGGGGCAGGCCTACCACGAGCTCCTCGACGGGCTTCGGGAAGAGGCGCCGGTCGTGCCCGTTCGCTTCGCCGGTGAGCCGGCCTGGCTGATCACGCGGCACGCGGTGCTCGCGGAAGCGCTCCGCGACAGCGACCGATTTCCGCAGGGCCCCGCCTATCGTCGTCACACCGAGCCCCCCATCGGACGCAGCTTCATCTCGATGGACGAGCCCGAGCACCAGATCTACCGCCGGCTCGCGATGCCGAGCTTTCGACCGGTCGCCGTCGCCCGGGCGGATCGCGAGCCGATGACCCTGCTCGCCCACGAGCTGATCGACGCCTTCGAGGGCGAGCGCGAAGTCGACCTGATGGAGGGCTTTGCGCGTCGCTTCCCGCTCGCGATCATCTGCCGCATGCTCGGGATTCCGCGGGAGGCGGAGCACGACTTCCAACGCTGGGCGAACGGTCTCCTCTCGTTTCCCTTCGATCCCGAAGGCGCGCGCCAGGCAGGTCGGGAGTTCACCGCGTATCTCGAGCCCCTCGTGCGCGAGCGACGCCGAACCCCCCGCGAAGACGTCGTTTCCCAGCTGCTGCTGTCGGAGGTCGATGGCCGCCGTTTGACGGACGAAGAGGTCCTGTCCCATATCCGTCTGCTCTTTCCAACGGGCGCGGAGACGACGGCGAGCGCGATCGGCAGCCTCCTCTATGTCCTGCTCGTCGATGGCGGACGCTGGAGTCGAGCAGTCGAGAAGCCCGCGACGCGTTCGGCGTCGATCGATGAGCTGTTGCGCTGGGAGAGCCCGGTCGGCATCACGCCGCGGGTCTCGGCGTCGCAGCCGATCGAGCTCGCAGGCGTGCGGATTCCCGCCGACGCCTGGGTGCTCTTCTGCTTCGCGGCGGCCAATCACGACCCCCACGCCTACCCCGACCCCCATCGCTATGAACCCATGCGCGATCCGGGCCGTCTGCTGACCTTCGGACCGGGGCCGCGCCAGTGTCCCGGCATGCACATTGCGCGCAAAGAGCTCGGCGTCGCGCTCGACGCCTTCTGCGAGCGGCTGCCCGGGATGCGGCTGCTCGACGAGGCGGCGTCGCGGCCGACCGGGACGGTGCTCCGGCGTCCGGATTCGCTTCGAGTCGAGCTCGGGGGGCGCTGACGATTTCGCGACGTTTTTCCGTTTCACAGCCTCTCAGCCGAGCAGGAAACCGACCGGTGGATTTCCGGGCGAGGGCGACGCGAAGCGCCCGAGGTTCGGTAGCACGGCGTCGAGATCGCCCGAGGACACCCCGAACCAGAGCGCGAGCTCCGCGAAGAGCTCGTCGGTCGAGAGGGTCGGGATCAGTCGCCCTCGGCCCGTATCCAGCGCGTTCCCCGGGTAGACGGGCGGGAACGTCCCGTAGGCATCACCGCCTCGGACGGCACCGCCCATCACGAGCTGGTGGCCGCCCCATCCGTGGTCGGAGCCCCGGCCGTTGCTCGAGAGCGTGCGGCCGAAGTCGGAGATCGTGAAGGTCGTGACCGAGTCGTCGATCGCGAGCGTGCGCAGCGCGGCGTCGAACTCGGAGAGGCTCCGGCTCACGTCGGCGAGCATCGGCGCCTGGGTCGCCAGGACTTCGTCGTGGTGGTCCCATCCGCCGATGAGCACGAAGAAGGTCTGACGACGGAATCCGAGGATCCCCCGCACGGCGATCGTTTCGGCGATCATGCGCAGGCTCTGGGCGAAGGGCGAGCTCGAGAAGCCACCGGAGAGGTCCGGTGCGCTCGCGATCGCGACGCGGAAGATCTCGTCGTTGCGGATGCCAGCGGCGAGGGTGTCGGCGAAGGTGCGCTCGAGGAGATTGCGGTAGCGCGCGTCGAGCATCGAGCGGATGGCGGTCTCCCGGGCGGCGAGAATGGGGTTGGGGTCGCCGAAGCCGATGATCCCCGTGCTGCCGGTCGTCGAGATCGAGAACTCGCGGCTGGACGCGCCGACCTGGAAGTCGTTTCTGCCCGAGAGCGAGATGCCCATCGCGATCTCGGCGCCGGCGTTCACGTCGCCGAGCAGATCGGCCAGCCGTCCGCCCCAGCCCGTTGCCTCGCGATCGTCGGGGACGCTCGTCTGCCACTGCCGGATCTGATCCGAATGGGAGTAGAGGCCGAGCGGCAGGCGCGCGCTTCCGTTTTCGATTCCGGCGAGGGTGACGGGCTCGACGAGGGGGCCGACGTTCTGGATCACTGCGAGCCGCTCCTGCTGAAAGAGCGACCTCATCTCGGGCATCGAGGGATGGAAGCCGAAGTCGCGGCCGGCGCTCGGCGGCGTCACGGCGAGCAGCGACTCGCGCGGGAGTGCGAGGTCCGAGCGCGCAGCGACGTAGTCCGCGTGCTCCGCGGGATCCGCGGGCACCCACATGTTGAAGGAATCGTTGCCCCCGGCCAGCAGGATGCAGACGAGCGCCCGGTAGTCGTCGCCTGGTATCAGGGATTGCGCAGCCGCTCGCGCGGCCAGGCCGAGCGGGCCGAGGCTGGCGAGCAGGGGCGTCGCGGAGAGGACGCCGCAGCCGAGACTCTTCAAAAAACGTCTTCGCGTCAGGCCGTCAGTCGACGATTGCATAGTCGGGTGAGCTCAGTAGGAGGTTGAGGGCGAGCACGGCGCGCACGCTCGGATCGACCGCCTCGAGCGCGGTCCGGATCGCCTCCCGGCTGGTTCGGGAGAGCGTGCCGTAGGTGAGCAGGAGGTCGAGCCGATCGATCAACGCCTCGACGTCGTCGTTCAGCGCGGCCTCGTCGGCGAGATCGAGGCTGATCTCGAGGTCCGGCAGCGCGACCGAGCCGGGACGCAGCAGCGCGGGATCCGGCGGAAACGCCGGGGAGTCGATGAGAAAGAAGAGGGCGAGGTTCGCGCTCCAGACGACGGAGGAATCCGTCGTGATCTGGAACTCCGGCGCCGTGAGGCCGGCGTCCCGGATCGGTCCCGCCGGCGCAAAGTCCGGCTGGAAGAAGTTGAAGACGCTCGGCGACGCCATCGGCTGCTGCTGGACGAGAAATCCGACGACGTTGCCGTCGATCAGGTATTCGCCGCTCGGCGCGCTCGCGTCGAAGGCGCGCAGGAGCGACACCCAGCGAAGAAAGGGCTCGCGCAGGAAACCGTCGGCCTCGTCGTCGGGATCCCGCCGCGCTTCCTCGTCGAGCAGGATCGCTCGAACGACCGCAGCGAGGTTCCCCTGCTCCCCCGACCCGTCGTCGTCGAAGACCGCCGCGACGCGCTCGACGTAGGCGGGGCTCGGGTTCGAGCGCACGAGGCGTTGGATCAGGCGCAGGGCGAGGAAGGGGCCGACGTTGGGGTGGGCGGCGAGATGCGCGATCGCCTCCTCGACATCCGCCATGCCGGTCTGGCCCGCCGGGATCGTATGGCCGTCGACGAGGGTCTTCGGACCAGGCTCGTGGTTTGCCTC
>CAZFKD010000032.1:11844-16228 GCA_964519695.1 uncultured Spirochaetaceae bacterium | reverse complement strand
TCGCCGTCCTTCTCGCCTTCCTGCTCAGCCTCCCGATCGCCTGCCGGGACCCACGCGAGACGCCGACCGGCAAGAACCTCTACCTGCAACACTGCGCCGCCTGCCACGGCGCATCCGGCGACGGCAGCGGCCCGCTCGCCGCCTCGCTCAAGCGCCCGCCCTCCGACCTTCGCAAGATCGCCGCCCGAAACGGCGGCCGCTTCGACGAGTCCGACGTCATGGCCTACATCGACGGGCGCAAGGACGTCGTCGAGCACGGATCCCGGGAGATGCCGGTCTGGGGGGCGGTGTTCAAGGAAGAGAACCGGCCGGAGCACTATCCGGCATATACCTCGCTGCTGCATTCGCGGGCGTTGACGGATTATTTGAGGTCGATTCAGGAGTAGGGACGCGGGCTCCTCAGCGGTATATCTCGCGCCGATGGCCGATCTTCACGATCTCGACGATCTTCCCAGGCTCATCGATCGCATAGACGATTCGAAAAGCCCCCTGCCGAATTCGATATCGCCCTTCACCACCGCTCAGTTTTTCGCTGCCTCGAGGTCGCGGTTCATTCCCGAGCGCGCGAATTCGAACGACGATCCTCCGTCGCATGGCGGGAGGCTCGACCTTCTCCAGTTCCTTGGATGCAGACGTCTTGATTCGAACGCTATAGCTTGCCACGTCGCCGGAGCCGCTTGACGACGTTCTCGAAGAGCGCGGTGCGCTCTCGCGCGCGCTCGCTGAAGGCCTTCTGGTCTTCCTCATCCTCTGCCAGAATCACTCGAACGGCATCACTCACGACTTCCGAGATCGACCGATCCGAGGCCTCGGCCTTGCGCTTGAGCGCTCGGTGGATCGCTTTCGGGAACGAAATCGTGGCTCGCTTCGCGGTTGCACCCATGAGGCGGCAAGCTAGCGGCGGCCGATGCTCGAGTCAAAGACGGATGTCTCAGGATTCCCTCGAGCAATCTCTCGAACTCTTCGTGGCTCACGCTCCCGGCCGTTCGCCGACCGCCCCGACCGCCCCTTTCGCTTGGCGGTCGCGGTTCTCTTCCTCGTTTCCGTCTCGATCGCCTTCCGGGAGCCACGCCCAGCACCGACCGTAAAGAATCTCTACCTGCAACACTACGCCGCCTGCCACGGCGAATCCGGCGACGGCAGCGGCCCCCTCCTCGCCTCGCTCGTCGCGCCCCCGTCCGACCTGCGCAAGATCGCCGCGCGAAACGGCGGCCGCTTCGACGAGTCCGACGTCATGGCCTACATCGACGGCCGCAAAAACGTCGCCGCGCACGGGCCGCGGGCGATGCCGGTCTGGGGGGCGGTGTTCCAGGAGGAGAACCGGCCGGAGCACTATCCGGCGTACACGTCGCTGCTGCACTCGCGGGTGATCGTTCGATAGTCTCTGACCGCATCCCAAATGAACGCGCATGATTCAAAAGCCCCGAAACAGTCCGAGTCCTGCCCGACAACGATCGAGCCATCTGCAGACGCAGCCAGCGGCGCTCTCTTGAAACCCTCTGCACTGCCGAGCATCATCGTCGGGCTTGCATCTCCGGTCTCCGAGTCTCGAGTCCACAGAAGGGGAATGCCGGTCGGAGTTCGGCGTTTCCTTTGATTAACGCCCGTTCGGGAGGGGCACCAGCCTTGCGCGCGGCCGCCGAGGTTCGCGCGCAGACCCGAATGGCAGGATGGGAATCGACTCCGGCGAGGGTTCCGGCGAGGGCGTCGCGTCGCGACTTTCAGCGCGGGGATCTGTTTTGGGTGACGCGGTTTGATGGGCGCGGTTCGCGCCGAGAGCGGGGAGAGCGGGGAGAGCGAGGAGAGCGGGCGGGAGCGCAGAGCGCCACGTCTGCCCCTCGGGACATGCTTCTATATATCCCAGCCCGCCAGCGGGCGATCTTCCGTCCAAGTCGATCGAGCTCGAGATCTCGACTTGCCCGCCTACGCCTCGAAATCCGTGACGCCGCCCGATCAGCCCCCTCCGATCGCCTCGCCTCGCTTCCCGAGCCCGGTATGCTCAACCGATTCCCAGGAGACAGAAGCGCGATGGCCAAGAAGCGGAGCGCGAACGACCGGAAAAAGCAGGATCACCGGCGGCGCAAAACGAACCGGCAGCGTCCGGCCGACAGAGAGACGGTGGAACGCGGGACGCCCGCCGGCACGCCCCTTCGATCGATGCACGTCTGGGAGGGCGCCCGGGGATCCGCCGGACTCGCGCTCGAAGACGGCGAGTTCGAGCCGGTGGATTGGGTTGTCTGGGTCGAGCAGCCGATGGGCATCGTCGTGGGCAACGCGATCGTCGGCGCCGACGACGATCGCGCGATGGCGACCACGCTCGCGCGCGCGCTCGTCGCGCCGGATTTCGGTGCGCCGCGCCAGCCGCGCGCGGTTCGTGTGGCGACGGCGGCGATGGCTCTCGGGCTGCACGCGGCGCTGGGCGAAGACGTGCCGGTCGAGATCGCGCCGACGCCGCGCGCAGAAGCGCTCGGTCGATCGCTCGCCGCTCGAGCGGAAGAGGACGGGAGCTTCGGCTATCTCGATCTGCACGGAGTCGACGCCGATGTTATCGACGATCTCTTCGATGCCATGAGCGAGCTGGCGGCCGAGAAAGAGCGGCTCGCCGAGAGCGGCCCGATTCGCGTCGACGCGCCCGGGATCGGTGTCGAGGGCGCGATTGGGGGCATGGCGGAATTCGGGGCGGATGGGACCGGGCTCCTGATCCTGCCCAGCATCGAACACTATCGGGCGATGGCGCGCGCGACGCCCGAGCGGCCGCCGAGCGACGCCTCCTCCATCGCCGTCCTGCTGGTTCGCTGGGCGCTTCTCCCGAAACGAGCCCGTAGGGACGTCGAGAAGCATGGCTGGCGACGCACGGCCGACGGTCGCTGTCCACTGCTCGTCAAGCGCGGACCGGCCAGCGAGCAAATCCCGGCCAGCGAGCAGGACTATCTTGTCGCGACGGTCTTCGCGCGGACGCTGACGGACCTGGCGCGGAGAAATCCAGAAGACCTGCGCGCGGACGATCGGGCGATCCAATGTACGCTCTTGAACGCGCGCGTCGGCCGCATCGAAGTCTTCTACCCGGGCGACCTCGACGAGGACGAGCTGGCCTCGATCATCGAAGCGGAGACCGAGGCCTCGATCTTCTTGCGGCGAGCGGCCTATCGAGCCGCTCTCGATGTCGAAGTGCTCTCCCCGCGCGCCCGTCGCGTGCTCGAGCAGGCGACGCCGTCGGATGTGGAGCCCGGGTTCGATCTCCGTGCGAAGCTCGACGACTTCGATCACGTCGGCCGCCTGCTCATGACGGTGTCGACGCAGCCGGCTCGCCCGGCCGCCCTGGAAGAAGCGGCGATGCAGATGCTCCTCGCGAGCCAGCCGCCGTCGTCGCTCTCGCCGTCGCAGCCACCGCCGAGTCCCACGCGGCGCCGCCGCCCTGCGACCCAGCCTCGAGCGGCGACTCGCTCCGGCGGGCAGAATCGACCCGCCAAGCGTCAACGCGCCCTCTACCAGGTGAAAATCACGCTCCAGGACATCCGCCCGCCGATCTGGCGGAGGCTCGAGGTCCGCTCGGACATCTCGCTCGCAGACCTCCACCGCGCCATTCAAGGCGCGATGGGATGGGAGAACTGTCATCTGTATGCGTTCGAATGCGACGACCGACGTTTCGGGCCGCGCGATTCCGATTTCGACCCGTTCGACGAAGAGCTCGTGAGCGACCGGACGGCTCGGCTCGACGCGGTATTGACGGAAGCCGGCAGCAAGATGCTCTACCGATACGACTTCGGCGACGACTGGCTCCACGAGATCGTGCTGGAGGCGATTCGACCGATGCCGCCGGGCGGGCGCGCACCGAAGCCGCGCTGTGTCGGAGGTGGCCGGGCCTGTCCGCCGGAAGACTGCGGGGGTCCCTTCGGCTACGCGGAGATGCTGAAGGCGCTGAAGAACCCACGCCATCGGGAGCATGCGCGCTACCGCGAGTGGCTCGGCGAGGACTTCGATCCCGAGTGGTTCTGAAACGCGATGCCGGATCCCCGTTCAGTCGATCGGCAGCGCCAGCATGTTCATCACGAGTCGGATCATGACCTCCTTATCCTTCGGTGCCGACTCCGCGACGAGCAGGGCGAGCGCCGCCAGGCCGACGTCGTTGATGACTGGCGCGACGTCGCGAAAGAGCCGGCCGCTGCGATGGAGGAAGTCGACGCAGAGGAACGAGCCGATCCGCTGGTTCCCGTCGGAGAAGGGGTAGTTCTTGATCACGAAGTAGAGCAGATACGCGGCCTTCGATTCGATCGTCGGATAGGCAGGCTTTCCGATGTCGCTCTGGTCGAGGTTCCCGAAGATCGAAGCCTAAGCCGCGTCGCGCTCGCGGCCGAAGAGGCCGCTCGCCTGACGGCGCTCCATC
>CAZFKD010000032.1:4404-11834 GCA_964519695.1 uncultured Spirochaetaceae bacterium | reverse complement strand
CTCGCCGCGCGCGAGATCGATCCCCGCCAGGTCACCGCCGGGCTGCCCCTTCGGCTCCTGAAGCAGGCCCTCGTCGTATCGCTGGAGGAGCCGGAAGGTCTGGGTATAGCGGGCAACGATGCCGACCAGGCCCCGGCCCTGGTCGGCCATCAGCGCGTCTACCGCAGCCGTCTTGCGGACGAGCGCGAGGGCCGTCTCCTGCCTCGCGGGCGTTCTGCTCGAAGCGCTGGCGGTTGAGGGTATAGCCACGGACGAGCTGATCGCGGAGGGTGCGGGTGGCCCAGATTCGAAACCGCGTGCCACTTTGGGACTTGACGCGGTATCGCACGGAAATGACGACGACGAGGTTGAAATGGTCGACGTCTCGGGAGACGAACCGTCAGCCTTCGATCTGAACTTGTGCAAATTTTACACAGATTGTCCCGGGATCCAGCTCGCCTTCGCGGTAGGCATTGCGGACGTGCTTGGCGACGACCGACCTTTCCCGCCCGAATAGATCCGCCATCTGCTGCTGCGCGAGCCAGACAGTCTCCCGATCGAGCCGGACCTCGACCCGCGCATCGCCGTTCGGCGCCTCATAGACGACGATCGTGCCCCAAGAGGACTCCGGAACCGGAGCAGCCATCGTCCTCTCAACCTCCGGCCCGGCAACATGCCAGCAACGCTCGAGCATCCGATTCGCAGCAGATGGATCGCTGACGCGGGCCACGGCCGCAAGGATGGGCATCTGGAAATTCGCTCGAATTCGGCGACGCCGGCGCCCTGATCGGAGATCCGCGTACCCTTGCCGTCCCGGCGCGCCTCCACCTCTACGGCAGCTCGCGACTGGCAGCTGGCTTGCGCGATCGATCATTGCCTCGTCGGGTCGGCAAGCGAGGAGTGCACGGCGTGAATGACGATCATTCACGCCGTGAATGATCCGCAGAGGCCCCTCTACCGCCCGCTCATCCTCTTCACGACCTCCGCGAGCGTCTCCATCGCATGCTCCGGCACGACCCAATAGCTGACCCCCCAGCGCGCCCGCTTCGCCTCGAGTCCCTCGCAGATCGAATCGACGCTTCCGACCCACGCATAAGGCACCTCCCGCGCCTCCTCGAGCGCGAACGCATAACGCTCGCCAAGCACGCGGTCGCCCTCCGCGCGGCTCGTCGTCACGCATTCGGCGTAGACCTGCATGCAGAGCTCGAGCGCATCCATCCGCGTGCCCGCGGCCTCCTCGATCCAGCGGTGTTTCTCGTCGGTCGCGCTCGCCGTCGAATCGAGGTCGGTCGCGAGATCATGCGCGCCCGAGCGCGCGGCGGGATTGATGCCGACGATGTCGGCGGTCTCGGCCGCGAGCGACAGCACCTTCTGGCCGCCGCCGCCGATCAGGATCGGAATGCGCGGCTGTGCAGGCGGCGGGAAGCCGACGACCTCGTCGATCGCGTAGTGCTTCCCGGCCTGGGAGAAGGGCTCTCCGGACCAGTAGCCGCGCAGGATCGCGATCGCCTCGCGCAGGCGCTCGATCCGCTGGGAGGCGGCGTCGAAGGCGAGCCCCATCGCCTCGTATTCGGCCTTCTTCCAGCCCGTCCCGAGGCCGAGCTCGATGCGCCCGCCAGAGAGCAGATCGAGAGTCGCGACCTCCTTCGCGAGCACGACCGGATGCCGGAAGTCGTTCGCGAGCACGCTCGATCCGATTCGCAGCCGCGTCGTCGCGCACGCGAGCGCGCTGGCGGCGGCGATCGGCGCGAGCTGGGGATGGGTCGGATGGTCGGAGACGAGGACCGTCGAATAGCCGAGGGCTTCGGCGCGCTGGGCCATCGCGGCGAGCGCGGCGCCGTCCTTCGCCGCGCGGAATTTGAGGCCGAATCGGAAGCGGCGCGGATGGACCAATGCAGGAGCTCCTTTGCCTCGGCCTTCAGGCGCTCGGCCGCAGGACATGCCCCGGCAGCCGATCGAGCGCATCGAGCACGGAGCGCCCCTCGCTGCGGATCGCGACGC
The DNA here is from genome assembly GCA_964519695.1 of uncultured Spirochaetaceae bacterium. Lineage (GTDB taxonomy): Bacteria > Myxococcota_A > UBA9160 > UBA9160 > UBA4427 > UBA4427. The sequence goes on along the minus strand of CAZFKD010000032.1, from coordinate 9,854 downwards.
CGTTCACGAAGACGTGATCGATGCCGCCCGGCTGGTCCGCGAGCAGGCGGTCGCCGCCGGCGGGCATGTCGGCGACGCGCCGGATCGGGCCGGGGGCGATCTTCTCCCAGTCGAGCACGACGACGTCGGCTGCGGCGCCAACGCGCAGGACGCCGCGATCGATCGCGAGCACATGGGCGATCTCGCCCGTCAGCTTCTGGAGGCCGCGCTCGGGGCTCATGATCCCGCGATCGCGGACCCAGCGCGCGAGGAAATCCGTCGGCATCACCGCATCACAGATCTGCCCGACATGCGCCCCCGCATCCGAGAGCCCGAGCACGCAGCCCTCGGCCGTCAGCAGCTCGCGAACGCCGTCGGCATCATTGTTCGCGAAGACGATCTCGAAGCGCGTCATCAGATCGTCGGCGAGTGAAACGTCGGCGACGACGTCGAAGGGCGTAGCGCCCCGCTCGTCGGCGAGCGACTGGACTGAGCGGCCGACGAGCTCGGGATGCGACGTCGATTCCGAGATCGTCACCGTCGGCCAGCCGGGATCGATCCACTTCCTCGAGTCGAACTGCTCGGAGACCCGGGCGCGCCAGGCGCGGTCGGCGTAGAGCTTCGGGCGCTCGGCATGGGGCAGCGCGGCGAGCTCGGCGAAGGCCGGCATCTGGTAGAAGGAGGTCGGCTCGCGCATCACGATCTGCTGGACGATCGGGCGGCAGGTGACCTGCACGAAGACGTCGGCGCCCGCCCGCCGCGCCTCGAGATGGCGCGCGAGCTTCTGGCGATAGGGCGCGCGGGAGGTCCAGGACGGGGGATAGGTCAGGATCGCGGACCAGTTGACGCGCCGGCCCGTGCGCTGCTGGAAGGCGTAGATCCAATCGAACTCCTCGCCGGTCGCGATGTGGACGATGCCGAGACCGATCTCGGCGGGGACCGACGCGAGCGCCTCGAGCTCCTCCTGGCTCGACATGACCGACGGCACGGGGCGGCCGCCATCGCCGATATGGAAGCCCGCGCGATCGGAGGAGAAGCCGAGCGCGCCGCCGCGGATCGAGTCGGCGACGATCCGCTTCATCTGCGCGATCTCGGCCTCGCTCGCCTTGCGCTCGTAGGCGTCGTCACCGAGCACGTAGGCGCGCACGGGCGTATGGCCGACATAACCCCCGAAGTTGATCGCGACCCCGGCCCGCTCGACCCGCGCGAGGTATTCGCCGTAGGACTCGAAATTCCAGTCGATGCCGGCCTCGAGCGTCTCGAGCCGCATGTCCTCGACCTTGTCGAGGGTCCGCATCAACGAGCCGCGCCCTTCGGCCCGGGTCGGCGCGATGCTGTAGCCGCAGTTGCCGGCGACGACGGACGTGACGCCCTGGCAGGAAGAAGGCGTCAGCGCGGGATCCCAGAGGACCTGCGGATCGTAATGCGTATGCAGATCGATGAAGCCCGGCGCGACGATCCGGCCGGACGCATCGATCTCGCGCGCGCCGCGCACCGTCGGCGCGAGCTCGGCGATCCGGCCGCCCGCGATCCCGACGTCGAGGCGCCGGCCGGGGGCGCCCGTGCCATCGATCAGGAGGCCTCCGCGAATCGCGATCTCGTGCATGGGGTTCTCCTCGATTTCGGTGCCGATCGTCGCCCCAGGGATGGGCGTCCACTGGACCGCCCAGTGGTACTCGACGGGGTATCGCGCCGCCAGATCGACGGATTTCGGGCTTTCGCCGGCTCGGAGCCCTGCCCCTCCGCAGGGCTCCGAGGCGATCCGGCCTGGGGGAATGGGCCTCGGGCGATCTCGGCTGATTCAAAATCCAATTTTGAATCAGCCGAAGCCGTCCGATAGGATCCGGGTCATGATCGTCGACCGAGACCTCATGCCGGCCCTCAAGAAGGCCGCCCGCAGCTTCCCGGCCGTCACCGTGACCGGCCCACGTCAGAGCGGCAAATCGACGATCTGTCGCGCGGCCTTCCCGCGCCTGCCCTACGCCAATCTCGAGGCCCCGGACGTCCGGACCTTCGCCATCGAGGATCCACGCGCCTTTCTCGCGCAGTATCCGAAAGGCGCGATTCTCGACGAGATCCAACGAACGCCCGATCTGCCCTCCTATTTGCAGGGATTGATCGACGACGATCCGAAGCCCGGGAAGTGGATCTTGACCGGCTCCCACAATCTCGCGCTCGTCGATGCGGTCAATCAATCTCTCGCCGGCCGAACGGCGATGCTTCGGCTCCTGCCCCTCGCGCGAAGCGAAGTACTCCGGTTTCCGCATCCTCCGACGGAGCTCGATCAAACGCTCCTGACCGGCGGCTATCCCCGGATCCACGACCGCGAACTCGATCCGAGCGAGTGGCTCCGCGCATATGTCGCCACCTACGTCGAACGAGACGTCCGCTCGATCACGCAGATCGGCGACCTGCTCCTGTTCCAGCGCTTCGTCGAACTCTGCGCAGGCCGCACGGGCCAGCTGCTGAACCATTCCTCGCTGGCGGCGGATTGCGGGATCTCCCAGCCGACCGCAAAGTCGTGGCTCAGTGTGCTCGAAGCGAGCTTCATCGTGTTTCGACTCCCGGCTTTCCATACGAACGCGCGCAAGCGGCTCGTCAAGATGCCGAAGCTCCATTTCCACGACAGCGGCCTCGTCTGCTGGCTGCTCGGCATCCGAACGCCCGATCAGCTCCGCTCGCATCCCCTGCGCGGCGCGATTTTCGAGAGCTGGGTCGCTTCGGAGATCCTGAAGGCACGGGTTCATCGCGGAATCCCGGGCGGCCTCTCGTTCTACCGGGACCGCGACGGCGCGGAGGTCGACCTCGTCGTCGAATCGCCCGATCGCCTGACGCTGATCGAAGCGAAGTCCGGGCGCACCGCTTCGCCCGGCCTTTTCGCGGGAGCGAGTCGGATTCGCAGCCGTTTCGAAGAGGAGTCCCGGCCCTGCCGGGTCGTCGTCGTCTACGGGGGCGAAGAGGATCAGAAGCGCACGAACGAGAAGCTGCTCTCCTGGTCGACCCTGCACGAAGAGCGCTGGACCTGAAGCGCGACCCTCCCGCGCCCGCCCGACGACCTCAAACACAAACCGGCGGCCGCCGGTCGATCCACGGCGCCGCCTCCTCGAGCTGCGCGGCGACCCGCAGCAGCAGATCCTCCGCGCCGTAGCGCGCGACGAGCTGGATCCCGAGCGGCAGGCCTTCGTCGGTCCAGTGGAGCGGGAGCGCGATCGCGGGCTGGCCGCTCACGTTGTAGGGCGAGGTGTACGGGACGAGCCGGACGATGCGCTCGACGTCGGCGCCCTTCAACGAGCCGATCGCGGGCGGCGCCTCGGACATCGTCGGCGTCACGAGCAGGTCGTTCGTCTCCCACCACGCCGCGAGCCGATGGGCATAACGATGCATCGCGTCGAGGTTCGCGAGGTATTCGGGGGCGGAGAGCGCGCGGCCGCGCTCGGCGAAGGCCCAGGTCGCGGGCTCGACGCCGTCCTGCGGGACCGGCGCGCCGGTCTTGCGCGCGATCGTCTCGAGCTCGTGGGCGACGCTGGCCGCGACTGAGATGGAGAGGAGCTGGCCGAGATCGTCCTCGTCGAGGGCCTTCGGATAGCCCTCGTGGACCGCATGCCCGAAGGCCGAGAGCAGTCGTCCGCAGCTCTCGACGGCGGCGCGCGCGTCGTGGCCGCCGGGGTAGGCGTCGGTGCCGGTGAAGAGGCCGATCCGGAGGCGACCGGGATCGCGGCCGAGCTCCTCTGCATAACGTCGGAGCGGAGGCGGGGCGATGTGGGGGTCGCCGGGGAGCGCGCCGTGGACGCAGTCGAGGACGTTCGCGAGATCGCGGATGGAGCGGGCGACGACGAGCTCGGTGACGCAGCCGCCCCAGGCCTCGCCCTGATCGGGGCCGAGCGTGATGCGGCCGCGTGAGGGCTTGAGGCCCGCGATGCCGCAGGCGCCGGCGGGGTTGCGGATCGAGCCGCCGCCATCGCCGGCGCGCCGCGACCGCCGCGGCCGAGCCGCCCGAGGAGCCGCCGACGATGCGATCGGGATTCCAGGGGTTGCGGGTCGGGCCGAAAGTCTCGGGCTCGGTCGTCGGGGAGAGGCCGAGCTCGGGTGTATTCGCCTTGCCGACGAACACGAAGCCCGCGCGCCGGAAGCGCGCCGTCAGCTCGCTGTCGTGGGGCGAGATCCAGCGCCGATCGCGCAGCACGCGCGTCCCCGAATACTGCGGAGCGCCGGCGAGGGTCGCGCCGAGATCCTTCAGCAGGATCGGCACACCGCGGAAGGGCCCGTCGCCGAGCGCGCCGCGGTCGACCTGCTCGCGCGCCGCGTCGAAGAGCGGGAGCACGACGGCGTTGATCTCCTGATCGACGCGCTCGATCCCCGCGATCGTCTCCTCGAGCAGCTCGCCCGGGGAGCAGGCGCCGCTGCGGATCAGCTCCCCCTGACCCGTCGCGTCGAGGTCGGCGATGCGCGTCATCGCGGGCTCCCTGCCGAAGGCACCGCCGCCGACGAGAAGGGCGCTTCGCCGAACCGATCGATGCCGAAGGCCGCGATGCGCGCCTGCACCTGCGGCGAGAGCAGGTACTGCTCGAGCGCTTTTGCTCCTTCGATCTCGATCGGGTGCTCGAAGCGAGTCGGGTCGAGCTGAAGGATCGAGTGAACGATCGTCAGTGCCGGCGAGGGCTTCGAGAGCAGGGCGAGCCCGATCTCGTTCTTCGCGAGCAGGGAAGTGGCCCGGTCCGACAGGATGTAGGCCCGCCGCTGATCCGCGACGCGCAGGGAATCGCGCATGCTGGTACCCGTGCGGTAGACGCCGTCGATGCGGGCGTCGGGATCGAAGCCGGCCGAGCGCATCAGCGCGCGCTCCCGTTCGTGGGCGGAGGAGTCGTCGCCGCGGCTGACGAAGGGAAGATGGAGCCGCAGGATCTGACCGAGCGCGGCCTCCGGCTTCGCGATCTCGGCAATGCCGGCCGGATCCGCCTTCGGCCCGACGATCGCATAGCGACTCTTCAGTACGGGCGTTCGCCGCACGGCGATGCCCTCCGCGGCGAGCGCCTCTTCGGCCGCGGGGGAGTCGACCAGGACGACGTCGACCTCGCCCTTGCGCGCGCGCACGGCGAGCGCCCCGACCTCCCGGGCCGTGACCCGGACCGAATAGCCCGATTTCGCGACGAAATCGGGCATCAGGGCATCGAAGAGCCCCGGCTCCTTCAGCGCATTCGTCACTCCGATCCGCAGCACGCGGCCCTCGCCACGCGCGGTCGGGGCGCCCCCCGCGAAAACCATCACGATCGCCGAGAGGGCGAAGATCACGGCAATGCCGACGCGTCCGGCGCGAGCACGCACGCCCCGCCCGAGAGTCCGCCTCCTCCGCCCGATCTTCCGCTCCATGCTCCCCTCCCCGGCGCCCGTCACGCGCCGCGCGGAATCAGCTCGGCGAGGGCGTCCCAGGTCCGCACGACCGACCGCTGCGGATCCGCGCCCACGCCGACCGG
>CAZFKD010000032.1:1404-4394 GCA_964519695.1 uncultured Spirochaetaceae bacterium | reverse complement strand
CCGGCAGAAACGCCATCTCGTCGACCCCCGCCGCCGCATAGGCCCGCATCGCCGCATCGAGCGCTGCTTCGTCGCCATGGGGCACGACCGCGTCGATCATCGCGTCCGTCCAGCCGTTCGCGAGCGCGCGATCCGCATCCGGAACGCCGCAGCGCTGCAGCAGAACCGCATAGGCCTCGAGCCGCGGATAGATCGAGAGATAGGCGTGCACCCCGGCGCGGACCTCGTCGCGCTGCTGCGAGAGAATGCACGGCATGATCATCACGACCTTCGGCACCGCCCGTCCGGCCTTCGCCGCGCTCGCGCGCAGGGTCGGGACGATCGTGTTCCGGACGTAGGCGGGGGGCGCGAGCCAGGGCAGGATCCCGTCCGCGGTGCGGCCGGCGAGGCGCAGCATCTGCTCGCCGAGCGAGGCGATCATGATCGGGATCTCGGGCGCCTCGACGTCGACCTGCCAGTCGACGCGATAGGTCTCGCCGCTCAGCTTCGCATGCCCTTTCGCGAAGGCCTGACGCAGGATCTCGACGTACTCGCTCGTATGCCGGATCAGTCGCTCGAAGCGCAGCCCGAAGCAGCCCTCGATGATCGAGGCATGTCCGGGCCCGAGGCCGAGCCGGAGGCGGCCGCCGAGGGCAGCCTGCGCGGTGCGCGCGCCCATCGCCATCACGAGGGGATGGCGCGTGAAGGTCGGCATGATGTTGGTCGTCAGCAGGATCCGCTCGGTCCGCTCGCGGGCGAGCGCGAAGACCATCAGCGGATCCATATGGTGGCCACAGCCGAGCATCGCCGAATGGAAGCCCTGCCGCTCCGCCTTCGCGAGCCAGTCGAGGGCGGCGCCCAGCTCGCGGACCTCGGGCGGCAGCACGATCGATCGCTTCATCGACGACATCTCCTCGGGCCCCGCCGGGGCGACCGCTTCACGCCCGGGCCCTCGTTCAGCGCCCGGCCCAGCGGCTGTGGAAGACGGAGGGCTTCTCGAAGGGCCGGATCTCGACGTAGGTCCGTTCGTAGCCCGTCTTCTGGATCTTCCATTCCCCGTCCCGCTTCACGTACTCGTCCGAATAAAAGGCCGCGCCGAACAGGATCGACTGCGCCGGCATCTCCGGCATCGCCGGGCCGGGGTTGATGACGCGGTCTTCGAGGTACCAGGTGCCTCGCGCCGTCGTCGCGCTCATCAGCTCGATCTCGGGATGGTGGACCTGATGCAGCGTGATGATCTCGTTGTCCATCGCGTTGCGGAGCCAGGCGACGATCGCGTCGCGGCCGACGTAGGCGTTCTTGCCGCTGTCGTAGGCGGAGACGGCGTCGGGCGCGAAGGTGCTCGCGAGCAGATCGAAGAGCTTCAGGTCGACGGCGCGCAGGTAGCGGTACTTGAGCTGGCGGATCGCTTCGATCTCTTCGAGGGCGTTCATCGGGACCTCTCTTCGGGCGGTGGGATTCGGCTCGGGATCCGGCCGGCGCTCGCCGCCGGCCGGGCGCCGCTCGCCGCGGCCTGCAGAATGCCCGCCGGCAGAGGGCGAGATCGGCGCGTCTGCACGTTCCGTGAGCATGCAGGCTCCGCGGCCCGGCATGTTCCGTGAGCCTGCATGTTCCGCGAGAAAAGCGGGCCCCGCCAGCGCCGCGAGCCGCCCGATTCAGTCGGTCAGCTCGAACCGCACCGCGCCCGCCCGCTCGCAGACGATCTCGCGCTGGCTCGGCGTCAGGCCTCGGGCCGGGTCGTAGTCCTCGAGCCCGAGCTGGCCCGCCATCCAGGCCGTGCCGCGCAGCGTCTTCTCGACGAGCGCGAAGAAGTCCGCGCTCCCGGGCCGCACCCATTCGCCCATCGCGGTCCGCTCGCGTCCCTCGAGCCGCAGCTCCGCGGGCCAGGGCATTCGAAAATTCTTCCACCAGGTCTTCTCCGCGGGCTTCGTCAGCATCACGACGACGTCGTCGCCATCCCGCTGGTAGCCGACCGGGATCGAATAGCGCTTTCCGCTCGTACGCCCCGACCAGGAGAGCACGAGCAGCGCCCGCGAGGCGAGCGGATGGAGCGGCGAGCGCAGCAGCGCGCGGATCAGCGGATTGATCGGCTGGATCAGGTCGTTCACCGAGATCATGCGATTGTCCCTGCTCCTTCTTCTGCCCCCGCCCCTCGCTGCTGGCCCGGCTCCCACCGATGCTCGGCGAGCCCGGGTCGTCAGTCCACCACGGCGAAGCCGCTGATCTCGACCAGCATGCCCTCGCCCGCGAGCGCCTGGACGCCGATCATCGTCGAGGCATTGGGCGGAAAGGGCTTGCCGTCCAGCGCGACCGCCATCGCTCGCTGGAAGATCTCGACCTTCTTCGCGTCGAGCCCGACGATGTACATGTTGGTGCTGACGACCTGCTCCGGTGTCCCGCCGATCGCTTCGACGGCGGTGCGCAGGTTGCGGAAGGCCTGGACGACCTGGGCATGCAGATCGCCGGCGCCGATCAGCTGGAAATTCGTGTCGAAGGCGCCCTGGCCTGCGATGAAGGCGAGCCGCCCGCCCTGCGTCCGGACGATCTGCGTGAAGGCGTCGAGGACGAAGAGCCCCTTCGGATCGATCCGCTCGATTTGCACCATTGCGTCGTGCTCCTCACACTGGGGGCCGCCCCGGCCAGCCCGCGCGCCCGTTCCGCTCTCGTTTCGTCGCTCCGCTGCGTGCCCGCGATGCCGGCTCACATGGGCACGAGCCGGATCGCATCGCCCGTGCGGATCCGGCCGGCGCGCCGGACGGTGACCCCGGCCCCGAGATCCATGCCGCAGTCTCGCACGAGCGTCCGCATGATGCGCGGATCTTTTGCGAGGCCGGGCTGCGCGTGCGTCGTCATGCCGCAGCGCATCATCGGCATCGTGATCTCGAGGGCGGCTTCGCCGATCTCGAAGACGCAGCCGACGTAGGCGAGCTCGGGCCAATCGGCTGCCGCGCCGCCGCCCCGCATTGCGCTGCGTTCCATGCGGGCTACGGTGGTGGGGATGCCTGCGTGGA
>CAZFKD010000032.1:0-1394 GCA_964519695.1 uncultured Spirochaetaceae bacterium | reverse complement strand
CGGCTGCCGCGCCGCCGCCACCCGCCTCGCCCGCCCGCGGCGGGTCGAGCTCGACGACGAGGTTCGGGCGGAACCGGCGCGGATCGATCGCCGAATCGGGGGCGAGCGCCGCGAGACGCGCGAGCGAGCCCGTCGAGACGAGATGGAGATCGAAGAAATCGAAGTAGGTCCCGGGCGGCGAAACGTATTCGCCGAGGGCCGAGAGATCGACGGGCGGCGGCGCCGTCATCGCCGGGAGCGCCTCCTCGGGCAGGAGCTCGCTGGCCTCGCGGATCTCGGCTTCGGGATTCGTGATGGGCCGGGCGCGCCGGTAGTGGGCGAGGTCGCTGGCCGGGCGGCGCGCACAGAGCTCGACGGCACGGCCCAGGCGCTCCGAGAGCCTGGCGCAAACGTCGGGCGCGTCGGATCGCACGCGCCGGCCGTCCCCGAGATCGATCTCGACGGGCGGCACCGGCGCGCTGCCGGGCGGCGAGACATAACGCGCCGTGAGCCCGAGCAGCGCCGGGATCTTCTTCGCGCCGCGGATCTCGCCGGCGGCGACGTCGCGGATCGCGAAGGCCCGGTCGCCCGCCAGCCCGAAGCGCAGGGCGACCTCGCTCGCGTCGATCGCCTCGCCGCCCATCGACTTCACGGGATGGCGGTACAGCGTCCGCACGGCTCCGATCGCCCGTCCCTGCGCCAAGTCGACCTCCGTCCTGCCCCGACTGCGCTCCGCAGCAGCGCGTCGGCTACGCGGTCGCCGCGCGCTCCGCCGCCACGACCTTCGCCGCCTCCGCCTCGACCCGCGTACCCTCGAAGAAGCGCGGATTGAGGCGCGTATAGAAGCGGATGGGGTTGGTGCAGACGAACTCGCGGAAATCGTCCTCGCCGATCAGCCCGTGCTCGACGAGCTCGAAGGCCTCGCAGACGATTTCCTCCATGTCGGGCACGTCCCAATGGCCCATGTCCGAGCTGAACATCGCCCGGAGCTTCGCGCCGTGCGGATTCGCCTTCGTATCGAAGGCCCAGGCGACCGCGCGATCGTCCGCCTCGCAGCCGAAGTAGAAGCGCGGCACGAAATTCTCGACGACGTCTTCCTCGCGCTCGATCCCGCACTGGACCCATTCGTCGACGAAGGGCGGCTCGGGCTCGAGCTTCGCGAGGCTCTCGACGAGGCCCGGGACCTTCGCATGAAAATGCGCGTCCTGATATTCGTCGAAGAGCCGCAGGATCAGGTCGCGGTCGAGGCGGGCGGGATCGAGATGGCCGATCGTGTCGCGATTGCGCTTCTGCCAATGGGAGAGGATGTCGGCGTAGAGCAGGCAGGCCCAGCCGACGCCGCCCTCGAGCAGGCCGAAGGCGAGCTCGGGGAAGCGGTGGGTCACGCCGCCCATGAAGAGCGAGCGGCAGAACGC
>CAZFKD010000031.1:0-16326 GCA_964519695.1 uncultured Spirochaetaceae bacterium | reverse complement strand
GCGAGACGCGGTCGGGCAGCGGCTCCCCCGACTCGCCCGACGCATCGAGCGCCGCGTCGACGACGAGCTTCGGGGCGACCAGCGCGAGGATCGCCTCGCGTTCGGCCTGCGGCAGTCGGGGCGAGACGGGCTGCGGCGTCGCGCCGAGCTTCCAGCAGGCGAAGAGCGCCTCGACGAACTCGCGGCCGATGGCGAGCCCGAGCGTGACGAAATCGCCCTCGCCGACGCCGAGCCCGGCGAAGCGCCGCGCCAGCCGATTGGCGGCCTGCTCGAGATCTGCATAACACGTGACGCGCTCTTCATGGACGAGCGCCGGGGCGCCGGGCCTGCGCTCGGCGTGGAGCGTGAGCGCGCGGCCGTACGAGACGAGGGGCATCGGGACTCCGGGCAGGGATGCGGGGCGCGCGGCGGCCTCAGGCCGCGACGACGGTATGGGAGAGAAGATCCTTCTCGACGACGCCGTCCTTCAGCACGAGGGCGACGTTGTCGGGATTCCGGAAGAGCGACACGTCCTCGGCCGGATCGCCGGCGACGACGATCAAATCGGCGAGCTTGCCCTTCTCGATCCGGCCGAGATCGCGGCCGCGCTCGCGCAAGGCATCGGCACCGTTCGCCGTCGCCCAGCGCAGGATTTCGATCGGGGGCACACCGTGCTTGACGTAGACCTCCATCTCGGAGGCGTAGTCCCCATGCGGCATCATCGCGAAGCCGTAGTCGTCGCCGAGCAGCATGCGGACGCCGGCGGCGCGCAGCTTCGGCATCATCGAGACGGTGTAGTCGAAATCGCGCCGCACGGCCGCGAGGCGTTCGATCGTGCGCGCGCGCGACTCGGGGAAGCCGTTGCCGATCGGGAAGTTGCCCATGTCGTAGTTCCAGCTCTCGGCGAAGCCGAGGAAGCGCTCGGACCAGAGGTAGGAGGGCGTGATCGCCGCGTCGGCCTCGAGCACCGCCTCGATGCCCTCGTCGTCGATGAGGTCGGCATGATCGATGATGTCGATGCCGGCGCGGGCGGCCGTGATGATCCCGGATCGCGAAGGACAATGGGCGCGGATCAGGGCCTTGCGCGCATGGGCCGCCTCGGCGGCGGCTCGGATCTCTTCGTCCGAGTAGTAGTTGTAGTCGGGGATCGGCTGGCTGCCATGGCCATCGCTGACCGAGAGCTTGACGATCTCGCAGCCGCGACCGACTTCCTCGCGAATCGCCTGGCGGAGGGCTTCGACTCCGTCGGCGCGGCGGGTCAGGCCATGGTTCGCGATGCCCATGAACCAGGCGCGGTTGTCGCCGTCGGCCGAATCGCCCGAGGCGATCAGCTCGCGGGTGCAGGGCGTGACGCGCGGCCCCTTCGTCAGCCCGAGCAGGATCGCCTCCTTGAGGCAGACGTCGAGCAGATCGCCATTGCTGGAGCCGATGATGCTCGTGACGCCGACGTTCAGCGCGAGCTGCGCATTCTTCGCGGCGACCATCCCGAGATAGGCGGGCGGCATGTTGAGGCCGAGGTAGGGCGACGGGTTGCCCGCGTCGGGGCCGAAGCCCGTATGGAAATGGCATTGGAACATCCCGGGCATCAGGGTCTTGCCCGAGAGGTCGTAGACCCGGTCGCCCGGCTTCTCGCGGAAGCGGCCGCCATCGGCCTGGAGGATGCGATTGCCCTCGACGACGACGAAGGTGCCGGCGGGCAGGAAGTCGGTGCCGTCGAAGACATGCGCGTTGCGGAAGACGATGCGACTCATGAGCGGGGCGACTCCGATGATCGGGGCGGTTCTTCCCGGCGCTCGTCCGGGAGCGGATCGAGGCCTGGCGCCGCCCCACTCTATCACGCAGGTCGCGCCGGCGGCGACGCTTCGGGCCTGCCGAGGGCGTGGCCTCGAGCGCCGACGGCCCGTACCATGGCCGTGCGCCCCGGACCCACTGTCGGCCCGCGCTCGCCCGATCGGGCGCTGCGATCCGCCGAGACCGCGCCGCCAGCGAGCCGCCGAGGCATCGTAGGAGAAGGCCATGACGATCCGACCCGAAGACCTCATCCTGATCAGCGTCGACGACCATATCTGCGAGCCCGCCGACCTCTTCGAGGGGCGCCTCCCGAAGAAGTACCAGGCCGACGCGCCCTTCGTCTCCGAGGACGAGAAGGGGCGCCAGCAGTGGTGGTACCAGGGCAAGCCCGGCCGCAACCTCGGTCTCAACGCCGCCGCCGGCAAGCCGCGCGAGTTCTACAACACCGATGCCCACCGCTACGACGAGATGCGCCGCGGCTGCTGGGACGTCGAAGAGCGCGTGCGCGACATGTCCGCCGGCGGCATCCTCGCCGGTCTCAACTTCCCGAACTTCACGGGCTTCGCCGGCCAGGTCCTGAACCAGGGCCCGGATCCCGACATGAACGTCGCGATGATCCAGGCCTACAACGACTGGCACATCGACGGCTGGTGCGGCGCCCATCCGGACCGCTTCATCCCCTGCGGAATCCTGCCGCTCTTCGATCCCAAGCGCGCCGCCGAGGAGATCCGACGCCTCGCGAAGAAGGGCTGCCATGCGGTCACCTTCTCCGAGAATCCCGAAGCCCTCGACATGCCCTCGATCCACTCGGGCAAATGGGACGATCTCTTCTCCGCCTGCAGCGACGAGGGCACCTTCCTCTGCTGCCATATCGGCTCTTCCTCGAAGAGCAGCGCGACCTCGTCGGACGCGCCGCCCTCGGTCCCGATGACGCTCTCCTCTGCGATGGCGATCTTCACCCTCGGCGATCTCATCTGGAACGACATCTGGTGGCGCTTCCCCGACCTCAAGTTCTCGCTGACCGAGGGCGACGTCGGCTGGATCCCCTATTTCCTCTGGCGCGCGGAGCACGTCCAGCGCCGCCACTCCGGCTGGACCGGCCACAAATTCCCGGACGGCACGGGCCCGACCGACGTCTTCCTGAAGCACGTGCTCTGCTGCTTCATCTCCGATCCGATCGGCATCGAGCTGATCGACCATTTCAACGTCGACAACCTCTGCTGGGAATCCGATTTCCCCCATAGCGACACCAACTGGCCCAACGCCCCCGAAGAGCTCTCGCAGCTCCTCGGCGCGCTTCCGAGCGAGACGGTCGCGAAGATCACCCACGAGAACGCGATCAAGCATTTCCAGTTCGATCCGTTCAAGCACCGCGCCAAGGAGAAATGCCGCGCGGGCACGCTGCGCGCGGAGGCCCCGGACGTCGACGTCGTGACGCGCGTCGGTCGCAAGGCGGACGAGCGCGACGTCGCGCATTTCAAGATGCTCGCGAGCCGGGGCGGGACGGTGTCGGGGAAATAGCGCTCGATCGAGCGGCTCGGAGGCCGACCGTCTTGGCGAGCCGCGAGCAAGCGCCCCTCGTCGAGTCCGGCGTCGAGTTCGACGCTATTCCTCGATCGAGAGCGCCCGGTTCGGGCAGTACTTGACCGCCGCCTCGACCTTCGCGCGCAGCGACTCGTCGGGCTCGGCGACGATCAGCTCCGCATGGTCGTAGCGCCCGGGCTCCGCGACGATCCGGAAGACCTCCGGCGCCTCCTCGATGCAGACGCCATGACCCTGGCAGAGCTGCAGATCGATCTTGATGCGCATGGCCCCTCTCCTGCCCGCCGCGCCGCGAGCCGCCTAGCGCCGCCGCCGGTAGCGGACCCGGCAGGGATCGCTCGGCCGCAGGATCAGCGAGGGCATCACGTCGGTGATGTCCTCGGGCTTTCCGACGAGCTCGAAGTCGTAGCGCGAGAGCATCGCGCACATGACCGACTTGATCTGCAGGATCGCGAAGGCGTTGCCGACGCATTTGCGCATGCCGCCGCCGAACGGGATGAACGCGAACGGGTTGTCGGGCAGCCCCCGATGGGGATCGAAGCGCTCGGGATCCGGATAGACCTCGGGAACCCGATGGGCGACGTAGGGCGAGCAGACGACCGTATCGCCGACCCTGAACGCGTAGTCCTTGAATGCGAAGGGCTGCATGACCTGGCGCGCCAGCACACAGAGCGGCGGATGCAGCCGCAGCGTCTCGAAGATGAACCCCTCGAGCTTCGGGATCTCGCGCAGGGAGGCGTAGGAGAGATCGCCGCCGCTCTTGTAGATCGCGTCGACCTCGGCCATCAGCTCGGCCGCATACTGCGGATTCCGCGCGAACTCGACGAGGGTCCAGGCGGAGGTATTCGAGCTCGTATGGAATCCGCCGAACATGATCCAGACGACCATGCCGGGGATCAGGTCTTCGGCGAGCTTCGAGCCGTCGTCGAAGCTCGAGTTCATGAACGTGTCGATCATGTCATCGTACTGCCGGCCCGTGCGGCGGCGCTCACGGACCTCGTCGAGCACGAGCTCCTGCAGCCGCGCGCGCGCGCGGTCGCGGCGCTTCAGGATGTCGCCCGAGCCGTACGGATCGAGCATCGCTTCGGGCGCGACCGCGCTCTCGAGCTCGTGGTAGAGCGCGCCGAACTCGTCCGTCAGCTTGGCGCGGAAGTCGCTGCCCATTAGCGAATGCGTCGAGGTCCGCAGCACGAGGGCCTGGAAGACCTCGAGCACGTCGATCTCGCCCGAATCGCCCCAGTTCGCGATCCAGTCCTCGACCTCCTTCGCGATGATGTCGGCATAGCCCTTCATCTTCCCCGCGCGCATCGCCGTCGCCATCAGCTTCGTCTGCTGGCGCTCGACCTCGAAGGTCGCGCCATACTGGATCCCCTCGCCGAAGACCGGGACCATGTATTGATAGGCGGCCGCTGCCGAGAGCACGGTCGGATCGGGCGCCCGGAAGACCGCCTCCTGCGCCTCAGGACCCGTCATCAGGATGTTGCGCTGGCCCGCGAGATCGAAGGCCGCGACCTCCCCGCATTCGCGCCACGCGCGCAGCAGGAAGAACGCGGGATGGCCCATGAACTCTTCGTAGTGCCCCGTCTCGGGCTTGGCTCCGGAAACCATTCGCGGCTCGACGTTCGCCATGCAGAACTCCTTACAGGACTCCTTACAGGATTCCTTCGCGGGAATGCGGGACGAAATCAGCTTGACCGATTTAGTTGACCACGTCAAGCTTCTCGTATGGCCAGACGAAAAGACCTCCTCCGGATCGAAGCCGCGATGGTCGAGCTCGGGCGCATGACGCGCAGCGGCCGCGCCGACCGCCTGCGCTGCGAGCGCGCGGGCGTCGAGGTGACCGGCGCGGCGCAGCGCCTCATCTACTACCTGATGGAGAACGGCCCGATGCGGCTCTCGGAGCTGGCCCGGCGGACGGAGACCGACCCCGGCATCCTGACCCGCCAGGTCAACGCCCTCGAGCAGCAGGGCCTGGTCGCACGCCGCCCCGACCCGACCGACCGGCGCGCCTGGATCGTCCGGATGCTGCCCAAGGGGCGCCGGATCGCGCTTCGACTGCGCGAAGTCCAGGACGAGGTGCTCGGCAGCCAGCTCGCCGGCTGGACGGTGGGCGAGCTCGAGCAGGCGGCGGGCTTGATGGAGCAGCTGATCCGCGACATCCGGCCGAAATGGGAGGGGGAGACGACGGAGGGATCGGACTGAAGCCTTGCCGGAGAGGTCCAGGCAAGGACGACGGGCGCAGTCGCTCCGACGCCGTCGCCTGCCGCTTCTGGCATGCTCGTGCTTCGCCCTCTATTCCGCGCTCAGGCCCGCGCCCGCCTCACGCCCCGAAATCGAGCACCGATCGCGCCACCGTCCCCGACTTCATCAGCGCGAAGGCGTGGTTCACGTCTTCGAGCCCCATCCGCTGCGATACGAGGTTCGAGAGATCGAGCCGGCCCGACAGGAAGAGATCGACGAGCTTCGGCATGTGCTCGCGGAAGTTCGTGCTGCCGTACATGCAGCCGATCATCTTCTTCTCCGCGAGGAAGGCCGGGCCGGGGACGCTGATCTCCGAGCCGAGGGGCATCATGCCGACGATGCAGGCCGTCCCGCCGCTGCGGATCATGTCGAAGGCCTGGCGGGCGGCGTTCGTGTTGCCGATCGCCTCGAAGGCGTATTCGACGCCGAGCCCGCCCGTCAGCTCGACGACGCGCGCGACCGCATCGGTCTCCTTCGCGTTGATCGTGTCGGTCGCGCCGAATTTGCGCGCCATGTCGAGCTTGCCGGGCACGACGTCGATCGCGATGATGCGCGAGGCCCCCGCGAGCCGGCAGCCCTGGATCACGTTCAGGCCGATGCCGCCGCAGCCGATCACCGCCGTGATCGCGCCGCCCGGGACCTTGGCCGTGTAGAGCGCCGCGCCGACGCCCGTCATGACGCCGCAGCCGACGAGCGCCGCCTCGGCCATCGGCATCTCGTCCGGAACCTTCACCACGCCGGACTCGTGGGTCACCATGTACTCGGCGAACGAGCCGACGTTCGCCATCTGCAGGACGGGCTTGCCCTTGCGCGTGAGGCGCCCCGCGGCCGAGGCGCCGATCATCGGATCGTTGCAGAGATGCCCCTGCCCGCGCATGCAGAAATAACATTTCCCGCAGAACGGCTTGAACGACATGATGACCTTGTCGCCCGGCTTCACGTACGTGACGCCGTCGCCGATCTTCTCGACGACCCCCGCCGCTTCGTGGCCGAGGATGGCGTCCATCGGGAGCGGCCAGAGGCCGTCGACGAAATGCAGGTCCGAATGGCAGACGCCGCTGCAGACGGTGCGGACCATGACTTCGCCGGCGCGGGGATCGACGATGTCGACGTCGTCGATGACGAGGGGCTGACCGGCATTTTCGAAGATGGCGGCTTTCATGGGGACTCCCGGGTTGGAACGGAATACGACTGAGTCTCGCGCGTCACTGGATCGCCGCGCCACCCCCAGCGGCGGGAATTTCTTCCGCACGGTTTTTCGGCGACCCCCCCGAGCGCAGGATCAGGAACCCGATCACACCAGCGAGCAGCGAGGCGAGCAGGATGCCGAGCTTCGCCTGCTGCCGGAGCACCTGGTCTTCGAACGCGAGCTCGCCCACGAAGAGCGACATCGTGAAGCCGATGCCGGCGAGGAATCCGGCGCCGAGCAGCTGCAGCCAGCCGAAGTCGACGCCGACCCGGGCCCATCCCAGACGAACGACGAGCCAGCACACCAGCAGGATGCCGAGCGGCTTGCCGACCAGCAGGCCGAGCCCCGTGCCGAGGGCGACGGGCGAGAGGAGCGCAGCGCCGAAGTCGGCAGGGAGCTCGACGCCAGCATTCGCGAGCGCGAAGAGCGGCATGACCAGATAGACGACGATCGGATGAAGGCGATGCTCCAGCTGCTGGAGCGGCGTCGCGGCGTAGTGCGCGAGCGCGATCGCCTGGTCGATGGAATGCAGCTGGTCTGCCGTCAGCGTGTCGACCTCGTTCTGCTCGAGCCGCTCGAAATCGTCGAGCGAGCGCCGCATGCGAGCGAGATAGCCCGCCTCGTCGATCTTCGTCGATGCCGGAATCGTCGCGGCCGCGAGAACGCCCGCGATCGTCGCGTGGACCCCGCTGAGCAGGAACGCGGTCCACAACCCGCCGATCCCGAAGAGCCCGTAGAAGACCGGGCTCCGCACGCCGAGCCGGTTGCCCGCGATGAGCACGCCCATGAATCCGAAGCCGACGAGCAGGTTCGTCACCGAAATGTCGGACGTGTAGAAGAGCGCGATCACGAGCACGGCCCCGAGGTCGTCGGCGATCGCCAGGGTCGTGAGGAAGATCTTGAGCGCGAGCGGGACCCGGTCGCCGAGCAGCGCGATCACCCCGACGGCGAACGCGATGTCCGTCGCCATCGGCACGCCCCAGCCCGCCCCCTCCGGGCCGGTCACGCCGTTGATCGCGAGATAGATCAGCGCGGGAGCGACCATCCCGCCGATACCGGCCGCGACCGGCAGGATGGCTCGCGCGGGGTTCGCCAGCTCCCCGCCGACGATCTCGCGCTTCAGCTCGAGCCCCACGACGAAGAAGAACATCGCCATCAGACCGTCGTTGATCCAGTGGTGGAGCGTGCGCGCGAGCTCCCAGTCGTCGATGCGGATCGCGAGGGTGTGATGCCAGAGGTGATGGTAGGCCTCCCGCCAGGGGGAGTTCGCCCAGACCATCGCGACGACGGCAGCGACGAGCAGCAGGACGCCGCCGGTCGCCTGGGTCTTGATGAAACGCTCGAACGGCCGCAGCAGACGATCGATCGGATCGGTCCGGATCATGGCAACGCCCCTCCCGCCGGATCGCCCCTCAGGCCCGGCCCGCATGTTCCGCCCCGAGATGCCCCGCCAGGACCATCCAGCGGATCAGGTCGCGATACGAAGTCTCGGCCGGGATCGGCTCGCGGCCGAGCACCGCGCGGGCGACCCGGTCGTCGATCGGGACGCTGCGCGTCAGGACCTCGGCGGCCTCCCAGGTCAGCGCCACGTCCCGGCCGAGCCGCTGGACGAGATCGCCTCCGCGGCCGAGCAGGCGCATCACGAAGCCCGGCATTGCGAGCGCCCGGATCGGATGGCCCGTGATGCGCTCGAGCAGCGCGCGATGTTCGGCGTGGGTCAGGAAGAACGACGGCGCCATGACGCGCGAGGGCGCGACGCGACCGGCGAAGATCGCGACGACGAGCGCGGCGAGGTCGCGGACGTCGGTATTCGGAAGGCCCCCCTCCGTCACGAGCGCCCGACGCGTCTCGAGCGCGGTCGCGACGTTCTGCGGCCCGATCGAGAAGGTCGGATCGAAAGGACCGTGTACGGCGGCGGGGTAGACGATCGTGATCGGTGCGCGCGCCTGCAGATCCCGGGCGATCGCCTCCGCCCGCGCCTTCGTGATCGCGTACATCGAGCGCGGACGCGCGACGGGGTCGTCCGCCGTCATGACGGGGCCGCGCGGCGGGAACAGGGCGAGCATGCTCGAGAGATGGACGATGCGGGCGAGGCCCGCCCCCGCGGCCGCTTCGAGCACGCAGCGCGTCCCCTCGACGTTGGTCCGTTCGAGGAGCGCTGCGTCGGCGCGGGCCGGGGAGAAGAGGCCGGCGCCGTGCAGCAGCGCCTCGCGCCCGGCGAGCGCGCGCCGCAGGGACTCGGCATCGCAGAGATCGCCGGCGACGATCTCGACGTCGCTCGCCGATCGACCGAGCGGCCGCAGCGCCGCTTCGACCTTCGCCGGACTGCGCGCGAGGACCGCGACTTCGTGGCCCGCGCCCAGCAGCGCCGCGGTCGCATGGCAGCCGATCAGGCCGGAAGCGCCGGTGACGAGGATCCGCATGCCGATCGCTGCCCCCTCAGACGATCGGGCCGAACCAGGCCGTCCAGAGATCGATCAACAGCAGGCTGATGGCGCCGACCGCGCTCGCCTCGATCCCGCAGCGCGCGAGGCTCCAGCGCGGCTCGCTCATCTCCTCGTCGAGGCGATAGAGGATCGGAAAGCTCGCGACGAAGTAGAGCGCATAGCAGATCGAGCCGTATTTCAGCATCGACGAGAGGTCTTCGTACCAGACGTTGGTCGACGCGGCGCCCGTGATGTAGAGGCGCGTCTCGGCCCAGGCGAAGAAGAGCGCGGCGACCCCGACGATGACGACCCAGGCGGCCCGACGCATCGGGAGCGACCAGGCGGTCGTCATCGTGCGCACGCGGCGCATGCAGACGATCGCGATCGTGTGGTAGACGACGAAGAAGGCGACGGCATTGAGATACATGCCGGGCGGCACCTTCTTGTACTCGGCGAGCGCCGTCGCCTCGTCCGGCCCGACGAGGGCCGAGTCGAAGTAGAGCGTCACCTGATCGAAGCGGTAGCGCATGCCGAGGACGTCGAAGAAATACTCGCTGTGGAAGTAGGTCGCGTAGAAGACCCAGACGAACATGAAGACGTTGAACTTGAACCAGTAGCTCTCGTGCCAGCGGACGCCGGAATGCCGCCGGAGCCAGGCCGGCAGCAGGATGCAGTACGGGATCCACATGCCCGCGTTCTGGACGATGTGCCAGAAGTTCCCGACGTCGAGCCAGCCCATCGACTGGACGACCGCGTTGTAGGCGAAGAAGACGGGAACGAAGGTCAGGAAGAACTTCTCCGCCCAGGCCTTGTCGGGGTTGGTCGAGAACCAATGCGCTCGCGTCGTGGTCATGGACGGCTCCCTCGGACTGCGTTCGCTCTGCGACCGCTCGCTTCGACCTTCCCATCGTCAGCGGGCGCGGGTCGCCCTCCCGCGACGCCGCCCCCGGCGAGGCCGGACACAGCCGCCGCGCGATCGTATCCGGCGCCCTTCCCGAAGTCACGGCCGGCGAGCGTCCGGCCCGGCCGCCTCGGCGCCCGCAGCGATCGCGCCGTGATCGCGCCGCGCGATCGCGGCGATCGAATGGTCGGCTGCGAGTGCGACCGTCCAATCCGCGCGCGGGGGCGGGTCGGCGATCAGGCGAGCGGTGATCCGCTCGTAGTGGGCGACGATTCGGGCGACGCTCGCCGCGGCGAGCCGCTGGTGGGCGGGCCGCTCGGCCTCCTGCTCGAGACGCCAGCGGCGAACCGCGTCGAGATCGGGCGCTCGCAGGAAGACGAGGCGCTCGAGGTCGCTCCAGAGCGCCGCATAGCCTCCGGCGAGCTCGGCGTCCTGATGCCGCCGCCAGACGCCCGCCGGATCCTCCACCCGCTCGAGCGCGTCGAAGGGCAGCGCGAGCGCCGCCGCACCGACCGGCTCCGCCCCGACGCACCAACCCTCGACCAGCACCAGATCGAAGGGCCCCGCAACGCGCCGCGTTCCGACGCGGTCGTCGCGCCCTTTGTCGAAGACGGGGAGCTCGATCGCGGCGGATCCGGCGAGCGCCTGCAGATGTTCGCGGCAGAGTGCGACGTCGTGGGTCCCGGGCGGTCCGCGCGTCTCGAACAGGGGATGGACGCGGCGCGCGAGCGCGAGCCGCCGTTCACGCGGGATGTAGTAGTCGTCGAGGGCGAGGACGAGGATGCGCAGGCCTTCCTGCTCGCCGACCGACGCGATCCGCCGTGCGAGGGTCGATTTGCCCGTGCCCTGCCCGCCCGAGAGTCCGGCGCGCCGCACGCCGCCCGAGCGCCAGGCCCGAACGAGCAGGAGCGCCAACGCCGCGTAGTCGAGGGGCGCAGACGGATCGAGCGCTCCGACTCGACCGGGCCAATCCGGCAAAGCCGTCTCCCCCGCCAGCGCGCAGACGCGGCGGACTGCGCGCTCGATGCGTTCGCTGCCCGACTCGCCTCCGCGGCCCCCCGCTGCGCCCAACGATCTGCCCCCATTCCGAAAACGGCTGCGATGCTAGCGTCGGGCGCCGAGTCGGGGACCCGCCGCAGTCTGAGGCGGACGCGACCCTGGCCGCATCTTCGAACCTGTCCTCGACGTTCCCGGAGAGACCTCATGACGATTCGCGCCGGCTTCATCGGACTCGGAAACCAGGGCAAGCCCATCGCCGCCCATCTCGCGCCGCGCGGCCTCGCGACGACCGTCTACGACATCGCGCCGGTCCCCGTCGCCGAGCTCGTCGCCGGCGGCGCCGTCGCGGCGAAGAATCCGCGCGAGGTCGGCAGCCGGTCGGACGTCGTCGGCATCTGCGTGGCCGAGGACGAGCACGTGCTCTCGGTCGTCCTCGGCGACGAGGGCCTGATCGCCGGCATGAGCCGCGGCGGCATCCTCCTGGTCCACAGCACCGTCCTGCCCCAAACGATCGAGCGCGTGGCCGAGGCCGCGCGCGAGCGCGGCGTCGACGTCATGGATGCCTGCGTGACGGGCGGCGCCGATCGCGCGGCCGCGCGGCGGCTCGTCTACATGGTCGGCGGTGACGAAGCGCTGCTCGCCCGGGCGATGCCCTACTTCGAGGCGACGACCGACGCGCCCGTGATCCACGCCGGCCCGCTCGGCTGCGGCGCGAAGCTGAAGCTCTGCGTCAACCTCAACACCAACATCCTCTTCGCCGCCGCCCAGGAGGCGACGACCCTCGCGCGAGCCTCGGGCCTTTCGCCCGAAGTGCTGGAGCAGGTCTGCCGCGCCAACGGGCAGTTCACCGACATGACGCTCGCCTATCTCTCGGGCAAGAAGCTGCCCGAGGACGTGCTCGCGGGCGAAGCCTATCAACGGTTCTCGTACAACATGGCGGCCCTCGCCGAGAAGGATCTGGCCTGGGCGCTCCAGCTGGCGCGCAAATCCGGCGTTTCGCTCCCGCTGACCGCGCTGACGTCCCAGCTCGCGGCGGGGATCTACGGCGTCCGCAACACGAATCGAAAATGAAGTCGGACGGCCGGGTCCCCCCGCGCGCCCGGCCGGACGCCGGCCGCGGTCCCGGCCGAGCGCCTAGCGTCTGCGCCCGACCCGCGCCGTGAAGAGCGGCAGATCGAGCACCGACTTCACGCCCGGCCCGGCCTCGCAGACGACCGGGATTGCGTTGACGACCCGCATCGCCGTGCCCGTGATGCCCGCCGTGTTGTGGTCCCCGTCCTCGCCGGCGGGCTCGAGCTCGCAGGTGACCGACGGCGATCCCTTGACCTCGATCTTGTAGCCCGAGGTCTTGCCCGCCGAGAGCCGGTCCCAGTCGGGGCCGATGTCGTCGCGCAGGCGATTGCAGTGGGCGGCGACGATCATGGGCTGGCCGTCGACGATGCCCTGGACCTCGAAGCGCACGCCGGCGCACGTCCCCTGCTCGATCCGGCCCATCTTCGTCTCGAAGGTCTCGGGCGCGGGGAGCCGCTCGTGGACCTCGCGGATCTCGTCGAGGGAGACGCCGAGGGCGTCGGCCAGCATCACGACCATGCCGCCCCAGCCGCCCTTCAACATGCCGGGGCGCAGCAGCGGCGCGTCGAAATCGAGCGGGCGGCCGAAGCCGAAATAGACGCCGGTGAAGCCGGGATCTTCGTAGGTCGAGTAGTCCATCAGCTCGGAGACGCGGATCGAATCGACGCGCTCGCAGACCGATGCCATCGCGAGCGGGATGACGTCGCCCGACCAGCCGGGATCGAAGCCCGAGGTGAAGAGCGTCGTGCCTCCCTCCTGGCAGGCGGCTTCGAGGCGCTCGCGCAGCTTCGGGCTCGAGAAGGGCGGGTAGACCAGCGAGACGATCGCGGTGTTCACGACGTTCTTGCCCGAGGCGAGGATCCGGCAGAGATCGTCGACGGTCTCGCGGATGCGCGTCTCGCCCTGCGCCATGTACGACACGCAGTCGGCATCGAGGGCGAGCAGCGCGTCGACGTCGTTCGTCGCGACGACGCCCGTCGGGCCGGAGAGCCCGCCGAGCTCCGCCGCGTCGCGGCCGAGCTTCGCCGGCGAGTGGGCATGAACGCCGACGAGCTCGAGCTCGGGATGGCGGACGATGCCGCCGATCGCCTTGCGGCCGGCATTGCCCGTGCCCCATTGGATGACGCGATAACGCTTCGGAGTGGCCTGCTTCACGACGACTTCTTCTCGCCCTTCTTCACGGTCTTCTTCTCGATCTTCTTCGCGCCCTTCTTCTCGCTCTTGGCATGGCCCGTTCGATAGTCGCCGAACTTCGAGTCGCGCTTCTGGAGCGCCGCCGTCAGCTTGCCCTTGCCGGCGCCGGTCTCGCTGATGAAGTCGCCGAAGCTCTTCTGGTGGATCGCCATGGCGCAGAGCTCGGTGCCCTGGCGGATGCCCTGGCGCAGGCCCATGACCTCCATCTGACGATGGACCGCGCGCTTGTTGAGCGCGACGATGTCGGGCGGCAGCGAAGCGATGCGCTGCGCCATTTCGAGCGTCTTCGCCTCGAGCTGATCCGCGGGATAAGCGCGCGTCGCCCAGCCGCGCTGCGCGGCCTCGATGCCGTCGATCGGATCGCCCGTCAGCATCATCTCCATGCCGCGGCGCATGCCGACGAGCCAGGCGTGGAACTGCATGTCGGGGACGCCGAAGCGCACGGCCGGGTATCCCATCTTCGCGTCCTCGGCCATGTAGACGACATCGCAGCCCGTCGCGAGCTCGCTGCCGCCGGCGAGGCAGTAGCCGTGGACCTGCGCGATCACGGGCTTCGAGAGCTCCCAGATGCTCATCCAGGTCTCGGTGACGTGGCGCGGATACTGGCCCTCGCCCTCCGGCGTGAAGAACGGATATTCGACGCCCTCGTTGCCGCCGCCGAGGTCGTAGCCGGCGGAGAACGACGGGCCGGCGCCGCGCACGATCATGACGTGGACGTCCGGATCCTGATCCGCGGCGCGCAGGGCGTGCAGGATCTGGGCGCGCAGATCGTGGTTCAGGGCGTTGCGCTTGTCGGGGCGGTTCATCGTGATGCGGCGAACGTGGGGCGCCGGATCGTCGACGAGCAGGACGGTGTAGTCGGCGGCGGATTTCGGCCAGCTCGGGCGCAGCTTCGGGGAGGCGGCGCGCGGCTTGCCGCTCGATGCCTTCGACTTCTTGGCGGACTTCCGAACCGGATTGTCGTAGCTCATGGAGTTCTTCGGCTCCTATCGATGAAGACGGCGAGGACGAAAACGGTGCATCGCGAAACGCGGATCATAGACCCACGAGCCGCCGCAGCGCGAGGCGTCGGGACTCAACGAACGAGCGCGCGAACGAGCCCGACGAAGCCGATCGCGCACCCGACCAGCCCCCAGACGAGGACCGCGAGGTAGGGACCGAACTTCGACCAGGCCAATGCGTTCAGGAGCTGCAGCCCGATCACGAGCGGAAATCCGAGATAGAGCAGCCCCTGCCAGAACAGGGCGGACTCCCGTTCTCCGAGCCCCGGATCCGCCTCGATCGCCTTGACGATCGCGCGCCGCTGGATCCAGACGACGACGAGTCCGTACGGGACGAAGAGCGCGCTCCCGATCGCCCAGACCTGCGGTCCTTCGCCCAACGCATCGCCGAGAAAGAAGGGCAGGAGCGCGAACGCGACGGTCCCGAAACCCGATCCGAGCAGCACGTCGAGCCGGACGCCGTGCTCGCTCGCCACGCCCCCTGCCCCGCGCTGCGTCAGGGCAGCGACGATCCCGGCCGAGGCCACCAGCGCAACCGCCAGCTCGGCGACCGTCGTCAGCGTGTCATAGGGATCCAATGCCCGACCTCCCCACTGGCCGGCCCGCCCAGCGCGACGCTCGGCCCCGGCCAACGAAGCACGCTAGCGTCCAGCTCATCGCCTGTCCTGGCCCGAGGCGGTCCGCAGATGGATCGTCACGGCCAGACGGTCGCGCCGGCCTGCATGCCGATCGGACGCTCGGCCGTGCTTCGATCCGATCGTCCGGCCCATGACCATCGGGAGGTCTCCATGCAACGACGCGCACTCATCACCGGCGCCTCTGCCGGCCTCGGCGTCGAGTTCGCCGACCAGCTCGCCGCGCGGAAGATCGATCTGCTGCTCGTCGCCCGGCGCAAGGACAAGCTCGAGGCGGTCGCCGCCGATCTGCGAGCCCGCCACGGCGTCGACGTCGCGATCTTCCCCGCCGACCTCGCGGAGCGCGACGCGCCGCGGGAGATCTTCGACTTCGCCCGCGGCGCCGGCCTCGACGTCGACTACCTCGTCAACAACGCCGGCAGCGCCGGACCGAATCTGCTCGAAGAGCCGGAATGGGCGCCGCAGGCGGCCTTCCTCGAGCTGATGATGCTCTCGGTGACGCAGATGTGTCATTGGTTCGTCCCGCCGATGAAGGCGCGCAATTTCGGCCGCGTCGTCAACGTCGCGTCCTTCGCGGGCCGGATCGCGCGGGCCGCGGGCGCGCACTATGGACCTTCCAAGGCCTATCTGATCGCGCTCTCCGAAGAGCTCGCCCTGATGCTGAAGGGCACGAACGTCCACGTCACCGCGCTCTGCCCCGGCTTCACGCATACCGAGTTCCATGCCGTCGCCGGCCTCGACGAGATGAAGAGCCAAACGCCCGACTTCATCTGGTACGATGCGGCGACCGTCGTCCGCGAAGGTCTCGAAGCGGTCGAGAAGGGCCGCTCGATCCTCGTCTCGGGACGGCTCTACCGCCTGCTCGATCCGCTCGCCCAATCGGTCTTCACACGACCGCTGATCAAGGCCTTCGCGCCAGGAAGATGAAGATGACGCTCGCTCCGTTCCATCCGTTCTCGCTCGAGTACACCGCGGATCCCCGCCCCTGGTTCGCCGAGTTCCACCGCGACAACCGCCTCGTCTTCGTGCCCGAGATGCGCGCCGTCGCGGTCCACGGCTACGACGCCGTCCGCGCCTTCTGCGACCACCCCCAGCTGTCGCGCAATCCCGCCGACGCGGGCATGGACGATCCCGCCGACGCCGCCCGCCGCCTCGCGCGCTGGCCGACCCTCGAGAGCCAGATGCGCAAGACCGTCGCCGGCGATCCCCAGGGCCTCGCGCGCATGCGCGAGCTGCTCGCCCCCGACTTCAAGCCGGCGATGATCCGGAAGATGGCGACGACGGTGCAGGACGTGGTCGACAAGCTCTGCGCGCCGCTGCAATGGGAGCGCGAGCTCGACATGGTGACGCTCGTGCA
>CAZFKD010000030.1:10714-16344 GCA_964519695.1 uncultured Spirochaetaceae bacterium | reverse complement strand
ACCCACCGGCGCTGCGCGTCGCTCGGTCGACGATATCTTCACAGCCTCTGAGGGGAAAGAAGAGAATCGTTTCCTTCAACCACTGCTGAGACCCATCGCGTCGACCCGCCCGTCGTCCCGGGACATCCCCACCTGCTTCACCTGCGTCGCTTCGTCGGCTTCGTCGGCTTCGTCGGCTTCGTCGGCTTCGTCGGCTTCGTCGGCTTCGGCATCCAGACTCGCAAAGCGCAATGGCGAGCGGCGAGCTTGAAATTGTTGTCGGTGCTCAAGAGAGTCAATTCGTGGCGAATGCAGAGTTGCGCAAGCACAGCATCGATCGTGCCCACCTGAACACCTGCGCGCCGGCATTTGTTTCGCAGCTCTGCCGCCGCGATATGGTCCTCGCGGTCCGGCTGAAGAATCGGCAATGCCGAGAAGCGCTCGATGATCTGTGCACTGGATTTCGCGCCCGAGAACCCCTGAAGTAGCTCCTGAAGCACCAACCCAGTGGTCACGACTACGTCCGCGCCCAACAACGCGTCTTTCAGCTGGTCGACTTCGGGCCCGGCGACCTCGGCGTCGCGGCGCAATGCGAGCGACCACACGCTCGTATCGACGAAGAGGGTCATTCGCGCGACCGCTCCAACTTGTAGTCGAACGAATCGTCCCACTCGAGCTTGCCCATCAGGTCGACGACCTTGCGCTGTTCGCGGCGGGCGATGAACTCCTGCAGGGCCTTGGTCACGACGGCCTTCTTCGTTCGCTCACCGCTGATGGCCACCGCACGTTCGAGAAGATCCGGGTCGATCGCCAGATTCGTTGCCATGTGCGTCTCCTTACACACGAGTCTACACACTCGCACTTGAGCCGCCAGCTCGCCGACCTCTCAAAGGGAGCGGGTCGGCCTCCACAGCGAATTCCTGGGTTGCTCCCGATATCCGCGATGTCGGCACGTCGACCGGCTCGAGCAGCGGAATCCGGGTCAGCGATCGCGCGTCTTCGGGAATGCTCTCCGACGCGTGCGTCGATCAGCCAACTCGAAGTCACTCACCTCTCGAGATAATCCGTCCACTCCGTGATCTTCCCGTTCTTCACGAGGAAGACCCCGACGACCGGGAAGACCTGATCCGGCTGGCCCTCGGTCTTCAGCGTATCGATGCGCTTGTTCATGACGATGGGACCGTGGACCGTCGTCTCGAGGGTCTCGACCGTCAGGGTCACACCGGGCGCCATGAAGCCCTTGAACGCTTCGGCGATCGCCGTCCGGCCGACGATCGGCGGCTGGTCCTCGATCATTCGGGGGCTGGGCCGCAACCGACTCGACGCTGGCAGCACCGCCCGTCCCGGGGCCCCCGCTCGGCACCGCTTGAATTCCGCACACGAGGCGGTGAAGATGGACTCGGAGCAGCGCCTGTCGGGCTCCCCATTGATCGTGCGATCGAAGGATCCATGCGCGTCATCCTCGGCTACAGCGATCGCCTCGCAGTTCGCGCGGGCGAAACGATCGGGTTCCATGTCGCTGCTCGCGACGGCGAGATCGATTTCGAGGCGGATGTCGTTCGGCTCGGGAGCGCGGTCGATCGGACGTTCGGTCCGGGCATCGAAGAACGGCCGCTCTCGGATTCCCCGACGTTCCGGGGCCGCGCCCGACCCGAGCGGATCGATCGAGGCTCGCGAGCGATCGTTCCGGCCCATTCCGCGCTGGCCGATCTCTCGAGCTTCACGGCCCAGGTCGAGATCTGGCCCACGACCCCCGGCACCCGCGAGCAGGCGCTGCTCGGAACCTACGATGCCGCCGTCCGCGCCGGCTTCGCGCTCTACCTCGCCGCCGACGGCAGCGCGGGCGTGCGTCTCGGCGACGGCCGCGGCACCTCCTTCGAGCACTCGACCGGCGTCCCGCTCCGCGCGCGAGAATGGGCACGGATCAGTGCCGTCTGGGATGCTCCGAGCGCTACCCTGCGCATCCTGCAAACCCCCTTTGCCGCGGGCGCCGGCGCCCGCGCGATTTCGCACGGCGTCGACGAGCGCGTCGTCCTGCGGCCCGTCGAGCACGGCTCGCTCGCGTGCCCTCTCGTGTTCGCGGCCTGGAGAAGCGGCGAAGACGCGCGCGGCCCGATCCATGCTGCCCACTACGACGGCAAGCTCGAAGCGCCGCGCCTCGCCCGGGAAGCACTCGGGGACGACGAGCTCGAAGCGATCGCTTCGCCCGTGCCGCCCCCAGCGATCCTTTCCCGTCTCGTCGGCGCATGGGATCTCGGGTCCGAGCCGGCGAGCCGCCGCCTCTTCGATCTCTCGCCCAACAAGCTTCATGCGACGCTCGAAAATCTGCCGCTGCGCGCGGTCACCGGCCGCCGCTGGGACGCCCGCGTCCACGATTTCCGCGAGGCCCCCGCCGACTACGCCGCCGTCCATTTTCATGCCGACGATCTCTACGACGCGGGCTGGCCGCAAGCCTTCGAGCTCGACGTCCCCCGTGATTGGCGCTCCGGGCTGTATGCCGTGCGGATTCGGGTCGGCGGCACGACGGTGGACCACCTGCCCTTCTTCGTGACGCCGCCGCGGGGCGAGACGCGGGCGCCCCTCGCCTGGCTCGCGCCGACCGCGACCTATCTCGCCTACGCGAACCTCCTTCCGCCGCATACCTACGCCGCCGTGCTCGCCGGCCGCGGCGGCGAGTTCGACGCCGAGCTCCTCGCCGCCGAGTCGGAGTTCGGGGGCGGCTGCTACCACAGCCATGCGGACGGCAGCGGAATCCACCACTCCTCCTGCCTGCGACCGCTCCTGAGCTTCCGGCCCGGGCGCGATCCGTGGGGCCTGAACGCCGACTCGCTCATCCTGCGCTGGCTCGACGCGAGCGGCATCGACTACGACGTGATCACCGATCACCAGCTCCACGAAGAAGGCCTCGATCTCCTCTCGCGCTACCGCGTCGTCCTGACCGGAAGCCATCCCGAATACGACACGACGCCGATGCTGGACGCCCTCGAAGACTGGCTCGCAGCGGGAGGACGACTCTTCTATACCGGCGCGAACGGCTTCTACTGGCGGATCGCGCTCTCGGGCGAATGGCCCGCCGCGCTCGAGCTCCGGCGTGCCGAGGACGGGACACGAACCTGGGACTCGAAGCCCGGCGAATACCATCATGCCTGGACCGGCGAGCTCGGCGGACTCTGGCGGCGAATCGGCCGGCCGCCGAATCGCCTCGTCGGAGTCGGCTTCTGCGCCCAGGGCTTCCTCGAAGGCCTTCCCTACCGACTCCTCCCTGCGGCGCGAGATCCGCGAGCGGCCTGGATCTTCGAAGGCGTCGATGGACCCGAGATCGGCGCCTTCGGCCCGCTCGGGGGTGCGGCGTGCGAGGAGATCGACCGCGCCGACACGGATCTCGGCACACCGCCGCATGCGCTTCGCCTCGCAACCGCGACGGGCTTCGGACCGGACATGCTGAAGACGAAAGAGGAGTTTCTCTACATGGTGCCCCGCGATCCCGAGGATCCGAACGTGCGGGCGGACATCGTCTTCTTCGAGACGCCGAAGGGCGGCGCCGTCTTCTCGACGGGCTCGATCGCCTGGGCGGGATGCCTGGCCCAGAGCGGAGATCGCAACGACGTCGCCCGCGTCAGCGCCAACGTCCTGCGTCGATTCCTCGATCCAGTGGCCTTTCCGATTCCGGATCGAACGCCTTTCGACTAGGACGATGGCCCCGGTCGTCGCGCGGCGGGTGAGGCGGCAGGGGCACGCTCGAATCAGGAGCTGAAATTCAACCTTGTAATTTCGGAAGATCATTCCCTAATTGCAATGATGATTCCCCGCAGGATCTTCTCCGCGCTCGCGAATGCCCTGGCCGAGGCTCCCGCCGTCGCTCTTCTGGGGCCGCGATAGGCCGGCAAGACGACGTTGGCGCTCGAGGTCGCCCGAACCCGGGCCGCCGTCTACCTGGATCTCGAGTCCGAATCAGACCTCGCCAAGCTCGCTGCACCCGAGCTCTATCTGGCAGAGCACGAGGACGAACTCGTCGTTCTCGACGAGATCCAACGCACGCCGCAACTCTTTCGGAGCCTGCGAGGACTCATCGACGCCGGGCGGCGTCGAGGGCGAAGCAGGGGACGCTTCCTCGTGTTGGGCTCGGCATCGATCGACCTGCTCAAGCAGGCGAGCGAGTCGCTCGCGGGGCGCATCCGGAATCTGGAGCTCGCCCCCCTCGACGCGGGGGAGGTCGGTCAGGACCGACTCCAGTCGCTCTGGCTTCGCGGTGGATTCCCGGAGAGCCTGCTCGCCGGATTCGATGCCGCGAGCTTGCGCTGGCGAGTCGATTTCATCCGGACCTATCTGGAGCGCGACATTCCCCAGCTCGGACCTCGCATCCCGGCGGAAACGCTCCGGCGGCTCTGGACGATGCTCGCACATCAGCAGGGGGGGCTGCTCAATGCCTCGGCCCTCGCCCGCGCCCTCGTGGTCGATGGCAAGACCGTCGCTGCGTACCTCGATCTGCTCGTCGACTTGTTGCTGGTCCGTCGCCTGAAGCCCTGGCACGGCAACGTTCGCAAGCGTCTGATCAAGTCGCCCAAGATCTACGTTCGCGACAGCGGCCTCGTGCACGCGCTGCTCGGGATCGCCGACCGTGACGCGCTGCTCTCCCACCCCGTCGCGGGCGGGAGTTGGGAAGGTCTGGCGATCGAATCCCTGATCGCTGCCGCACCCATCGGAAGCGAAGCCTACTTCTTTCGGACCTCGGCCGGAGCCGAGATCGATCTGCTGCTCGAACTGCCCGGTCGTCGAAAGCCCTGGGCGATCGAAATCAAGCGCGGTCTCGCGCCGAAGCTCGAACGCGGATTCCACCTCGCCTGCGAAGACGTGAAGCCCGAACGGCGCCGAGTCGTCTACGGAGGGACCGAGCGCTTTCCGCTTGCGGACGGAGTAGAAGCGGTCTCGCTTCCGGCTCTGTGCGAAGAACTGTCTTCCGATTGAGTCGGTGCGGGGAAGCACTCGCCCCCTCACTCGAGGGGCGAATCCGGATCGATCCAGAAGGCTGCTTCGGACGGCCGTCGATGAGCCGTCGGCACGGCCCGTCGGAGCGAGCAGATCGCTCGTCGACCGATCGATGTCGGGCTCGGCCTGAACCTTTCGCTCGAGGCCGGCCCTGCGAGATCGTCTGCACGAATCCGCTGGGCAGCGGCACGCACGCGCGCGCTGGCGTAGCGTCCCGAGAGCCGGATCGCCCGGACCATCCCGCCATCCGCTCTCGAGGAGACCCCCGTGTCCGTTTCCTTCTACGACCTCACGGTCGGCAGCTATGTCCAGATTCTCGAAGGCCTCGTCGGCGTGCTCCAGAAGGGCGCCGACCATTTCGGCGCGAACGGGATCGACCCGGCCGAGATCGTCGAGACGCGCCTCATCGCCGACATGGCGAACCTCCACTTCCAGGTCACGAGCGTGACCCATCATTCCCTGGGCGCCGTCGGCGCCCTCGAGTCGGGCGAGTTCGGCCCGCCCAAATATCCCGCCTGCGGCTATGCGGAGCTCCAGGCGATGACCCGCCAGACCCTCGACGCGCTGAAGGCGAAGTCCCGCGCCGAGATCGACGCCCTCGCCGGCGGGAAGGTCGTCTTCAAGCTCGGCGGAAGCCTGCTCGATCTGCCTCGTCTGGCAGACCT
>CAZFKD010000030.1:0-10704 GCA_964519695.1 uncultured Spirochaetaceae bacterium | reverse complement strand
CTCGGCGGCGCCGAGATCCCCTTCACCGCTCAGAACTTCGCGCTCTCGTTCTCCCTGCCCAACTTCTACTTCCACGCGACGACGGCCTACGACATCCTGCGGATGAAGGGCGTCCCGCTCGGCAAGCGGGACTTCCTCGGCGCGATGAAGGTCGGCGGCTGAGCCGGCGCATGGGCATGCCTCGCGACATCGGCATCATCGACCTCGGAATCGGGTTTCCCTATGGCGGGGTCGAGGAGAAGATCCGGACCTACGACTTCTTCCGCGCCAATCTCAAGGACGCCGAGAGCGTGCGCGAGATGGAGTTCCCGGCGCAGTACATGTTCAAGCAGGTGCCCGACATCGTCGATCCGTCGGTCGACCGCGTCGCTTGGGTGCTCGAGAAGATGGACCGCTTCGGCATCCGCGTCGCGAAGGTCGGGCTCTCGGAGCACGGCATCCGCGCCCAGCGCGAGCATCCCGATCGCTTCGTACTCTCGGCGAGCGTCAACCCGAACGAAGGGGCCCTGACCCTGCGCAAGCTCGAGAAGCAGAAGGCCGATCACGACATCGTCTCGGCGTCGATCTTCCCGTCGGGCCTCGTTCCCCAGGCAGCGGTCAACGACCCGAAGCTCTACCCGGTCTACATGAAGTGCATCGAGCTCGGGATTCCCCTCTGCATCAACGGCGGCATCGTCGGCCCGCGCATGCCGAGCTGGCCGCAGCACGTCGAGCATTTCGATCAGGTCTGTTACGACTTCCCCGACCTCACGATCGTGATGATGCACGGCGGCGAGCCCTGGACCGCGCTGGCGGTGAAGCTCATGCTCAAATGGCCGGGCCTGCACTACATGACGAGCGCCTTCGCGCCCAAGCACTACCCCGCCGACATCATTCGTTATGCCAATACCCGGGGCGCGGACAAGATCATGTACTGCGGCTATTTCCCGGCCGGCCTGACGCTCGAGCGCCAGTTCACCGACATGCCGAACGTCCCGTTCAAGGACGAGGTCTGGCCGAAATTCCTGCGCGAGAACGCGCTGCGGGTCTTCAGGATTCCCGAGGCGATCGAACGGGCGACGGGCAGGCCGTTCTAGCGACGGGGAGGACATCGAATGGGAGTTCGACGATCGGACCTCTGGAGGATCCGTGCTGGCCTGGCTCTGTTGCTAGGTCTCTCGGGGCTGGCGAGTCCAGTTCGGGCGGGCAGCGTGGACCCGGCACGTTGGGTCGGGAGCGACCTCGTGCAGCAAAAGGACGGGCGTCTCGTCTACGACCACCACAGCCTCTGCACGGTACGCGACGAGCTTGCAAAGCCCTCCGAGCGGGCGTTGGTGCACGTGCAGGCCGTCGCGCCTGCCGAGGCGATCAGCCGGGACCAGCTCGTGGCGCTCATCGTGCGGCTGGAGTCCGTAACCCTGATGGGTGTCGGCGAGCGATGGCGGCCGGGAACATCGGCCCTTCGCATGTCGCAGATCCTCGATTGTCGATCGCGCGTCGACGTGACCGAGGAGGCGGCGCTCGAGGTGTCGATCGTCGTCGAGGCGGGCGGCTTCGAGGCGACCTTCAAGGACCGCCTCGCGGGAACGGTCTCGAAGCACGCGGAGACCTGGCGCGAGGCATTCCGACCCTGAGGCCTGGGCGGCGGCCGGAGTCGCGACCCGGACGTCGTCGGATTCGCTCCCTGGTTCGTCGAGAACGCGTCCACTCGAGCGAGGCGCTCGCCTTCGGGTTCGGGATCTGACTCCATCAGGGAGTTGAATCGAGGACGAGCGGCATGATCAACTCGTCCACTTTCTCGGGGCAAGGCCATCGCCACGATCCCGGCCCTGTTCCGCAGCCAGCGTGAACAAGCGATCGTGGAGCTTGCGCTTCGCCAACAGCTCGCAGTCTACGCCCACCAGAAGCCGCGCCCTCGTCTTTCCCCGCTTGACCGTGCCTTCTGGGTGGCCGTTTTCCGATTCCGGCCCCGATGGAAGTCCTGTCTGGTGATCCTACAGCCCGAGACCGTGGTCCGATGGCATCGTGAAGGCTTTCGACGCTACTGGCGGTCGCTCTCGAAGAGGGGACCCGGACGGCCTTCCCTCTCGCCAGAGCTTCGTGAGCTCATCCAACGCCTCGCCAGCGAGAACCCTTGGCGTGCGCGAAGGATCCAGGCGACGCTCGAGAAGCTGGGATTCGCAGTCAGCCTCGCAACTGTGTCTCGCAATCTCCCGAAACGAGGCTGTAGCGACGATCAGCGGCAGCGATGGACTACGTTCCTGCGGAATCATCGCAACGCGAATTCGGCGATGGACTTTCTCGTTGTCCCGACGATCCGCTTCGAAATGCTCTTCGTCTGGTTCGTGGTCACCCATGGCCGCCGCGAGGTCTTGCACTTCAACGTCACCGAGCATCCGACTGCGCCGTGGGCGACCCAACAGCTTCGAGAAGCGTTCCCTGACGAGCCTTCGATCCGATCTCGATCCACGATAGCGACGCAATCTTCTCGAGCAAAGTCCTCGAGATGATTGGAAACCTCGGGATCGAGTCTGAACCGACTTCCTTGGGTAGCCCATGGCAGAACGGAATTGCAGAGCGATGGGTAGGATCGGTCCGCCGCGAACTGCTCGATCACGTCGTCGTACTTGACGAGCTCCATCTGCGTCGCATGCTCCGCGTCTACGCTGCGTACTACAACGAGGATCGCGTCCATACTCGCCTTCGGGACGCGGCGCGGCATCGAGCCGTCGCGAATCGGGCCTCGCCTACGGCCAGGATCATCGAATTGCCGCGAATCGGAGGGTTTCATCATCGGTACACATGGAGCGAGGCTGCGTGATCGTCTTGATTCTTGTGCGACCGTGGACCAGTATGCTCCAGCGGTCGAATATTTAGAACCGACAGGGCCCCGTCCGGGGCGCTGGCTTCGCCGGGGGTCTCGCGGGCAGAGGCGATGCGCCGCGCGCAGCGGCATCTCATCGACGATCCCGCCTACGCCCACCCGAGCTCGTGGGCGGCGTTCCTCTTGATCAACAGCTGGCTTTGAGTCGCGACGGCGCGGCGGCCCGGTGCCGTCGCTCGAGGACGATCAAGGCGAGCATTCCGCCGCCGAGCAGTGCGCCCATTCCCGGCTCCGGTACGCAGGCGTCGCCGACGCCGTCCCGATCGGCGTCGTCCTGGGACAGACTGCAGGGGAAGTCGTCACATTGTTGGTCCGAGAGGCAGGTACTGCCGGTGTGGGGTCCCGCCGTGCAGGTTCCGAAGAGCGGGCCGTTGGGCACCGTCTCGCAGTTGTCGCAGAGGTCCTTGATGCCGTCGAGGTCGAGGTCGCCGGGTTGGTTCGCGGGATTGCTCGAGTCGGTGTTGACGTAGAAGATGGCCTGTCCCGTTCCCGTCACACCCGCCGCCGACCCGAGCTGCCAGGTGCAGCAGTCGAGGCCCTGGTACGTGGGGGTGCCCTGGTACTGATAGGTGTAGGGCAGGCCGAGATTGTTGGCGCCCGCGAGTGTGTATTCGCAGCGTCCGGTGACCGGCGTGATGAGGACGTTGTCGTTGTCGAGGTCGTAGATCCAGCGGAAGTTCTGGCGTTCCGTGAAGTAGGGAGTGGTTCCGGTCTCGAGCGGGTTGCCGACGCCCGTCTGCGTGGATTCGAAATACTGCACCACGAGCCGCGGTCTCAGGCTCGCGGTCGTGTTCTCGTCGCTCGCGAAGCGCGCCGCGCCGGCCGTCGGGACGAGGAGCAGTCCGTCGTACGTAGTCGTATTCGTATGAATCTTCCGTACGTGGTCGAGCAGATCCGGCGAGGCAAGAGAGAACACGCCGGTCTGACCGGGGCTGCCCGTCGCCAGCGCGGGCAGCTCGCGGTCGCCGCCGGCGGTCGACCAGGGACCCGATGCGCCGGTCGAGAACCATTGTCGATGGGACCAGGTTGCAGCGCTGCCCAACGGGGTGGGCGGGGTGGATTCATTCCCGGCCGCGTTGGCGTTGCCTTCGACCCAGGCGATCGAGCCGTTCCTCGGGACGGCGTAGGCCTCGAATCCGGGCTGACCGCTGGTCTCGAGGACATGGAGATCGAGCCGGACATCGTAGATCGAGGCGCCCGCTGGTACGTTCGCCTGGACGTTGAACGCGAGCAATGCGTGGAGCGCGTTCGCACCGGTTCCGAGCGAGGTCCAGAAAGAATCTCCCGCGCCGTTGCTCGAGCCGCTATTCGCCTGATAGATCGTCGTGTCCTTGGTGGGGGCGATCGAGACGCTTTGCAGGCTCCCGGTCGTGACTTCCTCGCTCAGCGTGGCCGTCGGAATTTCCGTT
The DNA here is from genome assembly GCA_964519695.1 of uncultured Spirochaetaceae bacterium. Lineage (GTDB taxonomy): Bacteria > Myxococcota_A > UBA9160 > UBA9160 > UBA4427 > UBA4427. The sequence goes on along the minus strand of CAZFKD010000030.1, from coordinate 6,432 downwards.
TCCCCGACGATCGAAACGTCCAAGGTCGCCGGGGCACCGGCGCTGCCGAACCCGAGCGCGCGCACCTTCACGTCGCAGGTCTTGCCGACGTACGGGGGCGAGTTGGGCTCGATCGCGCCACAGCTCCAGGGCTTGAAGACGAGCGATTGAGTCCCGACCGTGGGGGTCGACGTCGTCGTCGCCGGACAGGTGAAGAACTCATTGGGGTAGTCGAAGTTGCAATTGGTGACCCGCAGCTCGATCTGCATGTCGACATGGGAGGCGTCGGGTACGGCCTCGACCACGAGATTCGGGCGCAAGGGCAGCGTGCTGAAATCGACCGTGTAGGTGATCTCGGTGGCGAGGTTGGTCAGGGTCACGTCGTTCTGGGTGAACGGGGTCGCAATCGTCTGGGCCTGGCCTGGGCCGGCTGCCGCGAGGACGGAGAGGGCGGAGAGGGCTGCCCGAAACACGGGAACGATGGTGCCGGATCGCGCAGCGCCTCTCGCGAGGCGGTGCGGACGTTCGGATGATTGAGGGCGGGCGTCCATGTCGCGATTCTCCTCTCGGGTCGGGCGTGGGCAACGTGGCCGCCGGTCGTGAGGCCGATACGGCTCAGCCGGCGAGCCGACTCCTCCCCAAGAATCGTTCATCCGCGAAATACCCGTCCAGAAGATCGAGAGCCGCCCCAGAAATATCTCGAGTCCGCGCACCGCGCTCGCTGGCTTGAGCACGAGTGTGTCGACAGGTGCCCGACGACGGCTCGGATCCGCGCCGATCCCCCAGGGCCGATCAGGCCCGATTGCCGGCAGGCTCGTTCCGACCACGCACACGGCCATTGCCAGCCACTCCGCGAGCCGGGCGTTCGAGAAATCGGCCTTGAAACGCTCGAGCGCCACGGCATCGTCGCAACGATTGATCCCGACGCGGAGAACGGCCAAGGCCAGGCGAGGCCGATTTCCTCGTGAATCCAGCACCGCCGGCCCTTCCCCGACCCGGATTCGAGGACCTCGAGAGGTCATGCGCCCATGATTCTCGATTGGTCCCACACGATCTGGTCCAGAATGGACCGCGTGAACGATTGAAGGGGAAAAATCGCACGGGTCGACCCGACAGCCGACCACCGGGAATGCCCACATGACCAAACGACGACCGACGACTCGCTATCTGGTTCTTGGCCTCTCCCTCGGACTCCTCGCCAGCTCGGCCCGCGCCGAGGGGGTCGTGGGCGACGGATCGCCTGCGAGCTGTACCGATGCCGCGCTGGCGACGGCTTTGGTCGGCGGCGGAATCGTCACCTTCGACTGCGGTCCCGGAAACGTCGCGATTCCGATCAACACGAACGTGATCTTCACGGGCGATGCCGTGACCGTCGACGGAGCGAACCGGGTCACGCTCGACGGTGAGGGCCTCCGACAACATTTCTACGTGCTGAACGAAGCGAGTCTCCAATTGCGGAGGATCGCGCTCCAGAACGGCCGCGCCAATCTCGGGGGCGCCGTCCTCAACCAGGGCTCGCTTCTCGTCGAGGATGTCGAGTTCTCGAACAACGTCGCCGAGCTCTTCGGAAGCGGGGGCGCGATCTACAACGATTCGAACTCCCAGCTGACGGTCCTGGGCAGCACCTTTCGCTCGAACGTCGCGCAGGCGGGCGGCGGCGCCATCCAGAACCTCGGCATTCTCGAGATCACGACCTCGAGCTTCGAGCTCAACAGCGCGGGCCTCGACGGCGGAGCGATCCAGAACAACGGCGGCGACGCGCAGATGGACCGTTCGACGCTCTTCGTCAATTTCGCCACCAACGGTGCGGGCATCGAGCTGAACGGGGGCACCTTTCGGGTTCGGCGTTCGACGCTGCTCGGCAACGATGCGAGCGGGCAGGGCGGTGGCATTCGCAATCTATCGGGCACGCTGACGATCGAGAACGCGACGATCGGCGGGAACGAGGCGGATACCGGCGGCGGAATCTACACGGCGGACACGGTCTCGATCCTGAACTCGACGCTTCACATCAACAAGGCCTTTGCCGGCGGGGCACTCTGGCGATTCAGCGCGAGCCCCGTGACGAGCAAGAATTCGATCTTCTCGTTCAGTCTCTTTCCAGACACGATCGATCCGCAGCTCAACTGCGATGGCTCGCATCCCCTGCTCTCGGAGGGGAACAATCTCTCGTCAGACAACAGCTGCAATCTCAACCTCGCGAGCGATCTGCCGGCGACCGATCCCCTGCTCGGGCCGATCGCCGACAACGGCGGTCCGACACTGACGAATCTGCCCCTGTCCGGCAGTCCGGCAATCGATGCCGGTTCGAACGTCGGCTGCCCGACCTCGGATCAGCGGGGCGCGTCCAGGCCGCTCGACGGAGGGAGCGGATTCACGACCTGCGACATCGGCGCCGTCGAGGTCCCCGAGCCCGCGAGCGCCGTCGCGCTCGCGGCAGGCGTCGTCGCCCTGGCGGGACAGGCTGGACGGCGTCGACGGGCCAGGCTCCCTGGATGGGAATCGATGGCCCACGACGTGCTCGAGCCGCTGCCGTCGGCGCAGCGAGAAGGAGCCCAGGCATATCTGAGCCGAACGTGATTCGACCTCGTAGTGTTCCATAACTCAGCCGAGCACTACGTCGCTCGACTGTAGTACCGAAGCAACCCTCCAATCCGCTCCCTGGACCTGATCTTGCCCCGCCCACCAAGGTCTCCGGCGCGAGTCGCAATGAGCCGATTCCCGATCCCCTGATGATTCCGTTCGTGGTGATCGTGCTCGGTGTATTCGCGAACGAGAAGCCGGGGTTCAGGAATGGCCGGCTTTCAGGTGATCTCAAATGGCCGCTGTCGGGTGATCACTGGGGGGCAGAGGCCGAATCCGCGGGGAAGCTTGTGATCGCCCCGCCGCCGGATGTAGGTTGACTCGGGCGGGCCTTCGAATCAGAGTCGAACCCGACGATGTGGGGGAAATAGGCCTTGAACCGTGTACGCACCTAATGTAGAAGGTTCGCATCGCAGCGGCTGCGCGATGTTCCGGAGCCGGGCTTAGGTGGCCACTCGATCATGACCCTCCCGTTTCGCTTTCTCGCCCTCGCCGGCTGTACATTTCTGCTCGGCGGGTTTCTGGGCCTGTCCGTCGCGTTACGCACGCCGGACGGCGCGGCGTCGTCCGATCAGCCGATCGAAGCGGGCGAGAGTGTCGCTTCGGGTCTACCCGCCACTGCCGCGCGACCGCCTGAGCCACTCGAGCTCCCCGATCCCGGAGCCGTGATCGTGCGCAGCGGCTCGGGCGGGACGAGCGTATTCGCGAACGATGCACCTCGGTTCGACGTCCTGCTGATGTTGGCAAGCTCGCTCGACTTCGAGCTGATCGATAGTACCGACACGAACCCGAAACTGACGCTGCGGCTTGCGAATCTCACCGTGGAAGAAGTGCTGACCCGCGTGCTCGACGATACGCCCTACCGACTTCGCTACGACGTCGCGCAGAACGAAGCGGGGGTCGAGATCGCCTCTCTCGAGGTTGCATCGCGGCGCTACGACTTTCGCCCCGAAGACGACTTCGATGTTGCGGCGGGCGACGATTCCAGAAGGAACGCGAGTCCGCCCGAATCCGGACGGAAGAATGTCGAGGAGCGGGTTGCTCGGATGGGGCCACGACGTGTCCTCGATGAGGTCGCGCGGCGCCAGTTCGAGGACGAACGCGCTGCCCGCAACGAACGACGGCACGCCGAAATGCTCGGCGAACTCTCCGCGACCGATCCCGAGACGCGCGCGTTCGCGGCCAGCAATCTCGACGCGGCGAACCCGGAGGATCGCAACCATCTTGCAGCAATACTGGCCAGTGACCCGAATCCGGAAGTGAGGCGCGAAGCCGCGCTGCAGCTCGGCTACGGCCATGGTCCGGAGCTCCTGGCTGCGCTCGAGGGCGCGCTCGCGGACTCGGACGATGGAGTCGTGGGGGCGGCCCTCGATTCGATCGGCTTCGTCGGCGACCCGAACGCGATTTCGATGGTCGAGCCGTTCTTGAGCCACGACAACCCGATGCTGAGCAATAGAGCCCAGGAAACGACTGCGCTGTTGTCGCTTTCTCGCTAGGTGCAGCGTGAGCGGCGCTGCGGACGCTTCGGGGCGAAAGCAGTTCAGCGAGGCGCTCGGAACAACGCACGTCCGGGTTTCGTTCCGGCGATATGAGTGTTATTCAGAAACTCGGGACTCATCCCAGGGGAGGATCAAGAAATGTCGCGTCTCACGGTAGCAGCTCTGATCACCGGATTGTCGCTCGTAGCACTTTCCGGCCGGGCGTCGGCAGCGATTTGCGTGGATTCCGCAGGCTCGGGCAGTTGCTTCACGACGATCCAGCTCGGCGTGAACAACGCCGTCGCGGGCGAAACGATCAACATCAAGGCAGGCGTCTATTTCGAGAACGTGGTGATACCTCCCGGGCGTGATGGCCTGACCATCAAGGGATCTCGGACAACCATCCTCGATCCCGGAGCGGACAGCGACGCGGCCACAGTCGACAATACGGGAGTCGGTATCATCGTCCGCTCGAACGACGTCACGATCACGGGCTTCACGATTCGCAACGGTGACTCCCACGCCATCGAACTCGCGGATTCGGTCACCGGTACCGAGATCTCGAAGATGCGGTTCGTCCACTGCGGGGACGAATGCATCGTGAGTGCCGATGTTGGCAACGATCGCACCACCGTCGCCGGGTGCAGCTTCTTCGGTATGGAGAACGTCGGATCCATCCGACTGACGGGCAATGAGATCGAAATCGTCCAGAACTCGGTGCTGGGCGGCGACAACGATCCTCTCGAAGTCAACGGTGACGACACCATCTTCGAACGCAACACGATCCAGATGACTGGCAACGATACGCACTGCACCGAGTTCAACGGGGATCGCGTCGAGGTCGTCAACAACACGATCGAGAATTGCGGGGACGAGGCGATCGAGATCAGCGGCGCCGATGCCCTCGTCTCCGGGAACAAGATCCAGGGCTCGGAGGGTATCGAGGTCGACGGCGACAACCCCGTCATCACGAAGAACCAACTGATCGACGTCTCCGGCGGCGAGGGGCTCGATGTTTCGTGCACGATCTGTGCTGAGGCCGTGATCTCAGGCAACAAGCTGTTGCGCGGGGCGGATGGCGTCGAAGGTCTCGAGATCGACGCCGACGGTCCGGGCATCACGATCGAAAAAAACATCGTCGAGCAGTTCACCGACGATGCCTTCGACCTGGACATCCTCGACGGAACCGTGACGAGGAACCGGGCGATCAATTCGAGCGCGGTGGAGAGCGACTCGTGCTTCTCCATCTCGGGCGACGGAAACACCTTCGAGGGGAACTCCGCCAGCGGTTGTTCCGAAGGCTTCGAGATCACTGGCGACGACAACACGCTGACCAAAAACAGCGCTGTCGGCGGCTCCAGGGATGGCTTCGAAGTTCGGGACGACGCGGCAGGGACGACGCTGTCCTCGAACACGTCGGTGGGCAACGCGGGCCTCGGTTTCGGGATCAGGGACGGCACCACGGGGACGACGCTCACGGACAACCGCGCCAGTGGCAACCACACCGATTTCTGTGACGATGCCGTCGGCACCATCGAGTCGGGAAACAGGTTCGTCACCGAGGTTGCGAACGTCGTCCCCGGCGACGAGAACGACGACTGCCCGCCGAACAACTAGCCCGCCATCATTCGATCGGCGCGAGCTGCATGACGAGGGGGCTGAGCTTTCGGGCTCAGCCCCCTCTTGCGTTCGGCTCCGGCCCCGGCAGCCGACCTTCCAGGACGACTTCGTCGCGTTTGCCATCGCCGACCAGATGGACCAACGGCGCCCGATCGATCTAGGCGCGCTGACGAGCACGGTTCGACACGGATCTACGTCGCTCCCGGTGCCGCGATAGAGCCAGGCGAACACGCTGCGCCGGCCGAGTGCCTTCCAGCCCTGCCCCTCCCGCCGGATTTAGCTTGACTCGGGCGGGCCTCGGAATCAGAGTCGAACGCGACGGGTGTCCGGGAAATCGGCCGGTCGAGAATCCCGGGGCCGTCGCCGACCCCGGGCCCTGTCCAGATCCGGACAAGGAGATTTCCACCATCCGGCTCCTCCGTGGATGCGGCTCGTGTGATGCGCCCCTGATCCGAACCCGGATCCGGGGCCTGGGAAGCGGGAAGTCGCGAAGCAGGCCCGCGAACCGCTCCCATGTGAGGCGCGTGCGTTGGCTCCGACGAGAGAGCCACTTGAACCAGGACCGCCTCGCCTGTTCGATCACCCGCAGCAGACTCCGGAAGTCGGCGGCCAAGTTGCCCTGAATGAACTCAGCGGTGGTGCGGAAAAGGCCTCTTATGCTTCCGACCCGCCACCACCAGGCGGGCGCAGGCGGGCGGCCCGCGCCGGGTCGTCGGTCGAGCCCGAGTGGACGACGCCGAGCACCATGTCGATGGTTGCGCGCTCTGCTGTG
>CAZFKD010000029.1:15970-16482 GCA_964519695.1 uncultured Spirochaetaceae bacterium | reverse complement strand
CTGGTTCTCTCGGCTCCGAAGCCGACGTGCAGGGGGCATCCATGAAGGACTCGATCGATCTCTCCGAATTCGAGTCCAAGCTCGTGCTGCGAGCGCTCCGCGAGCAGGATTTCGAATCGCTCGTCGCGCTCGAGGGACGCTGCTTTCCCGGGCAGAAGACCTGGACCCGCCCGCAGTTCCTGAGCCAGATCGTGATCTTCCCGGAAGGCCAGATCTGCGTCGAATACGACGGGCAGATCGTCGCGTCGTCCTCGAGCCTGATCGTCGATTTCGGTGACTACGACGACTGGCACAGCTGGCATCAGATCGCCGACGAGGGCTTCATCCGGAACCACGAGGAGAGCGGCGACACGCTCTACGGCATCGAGATGATGGTCGACCCCGAGTTCCGCGGATATCGCCTCTCGCGCCGACTCTACGAAGCACGCAAGGCTCTCGCCCGCGAGCGGAACCTGCGCCGCATCATCATCGGCGGCCGGATCCCCGGCTATGCCGCTCATGCGGCCGAGCTC
>CAZFKD010000029.1:10200-15960 GCA_964519695.1 uncultured Spirochaetaceae bacterium | reverse complement strand
CCACGGCCTACGTCGAGCAGGTGATCGACCGCAAGCTCTACGACCAGGTGCTGACGGCGCAGCTCTCGAACGGCTTCGCGCTGCAGGGCCTGATCCCGAACTACCTGCCTTCCGACGAGGAGTCCCGCGGCTACGCGACCTATCTCGAGTGGAGCAACCTCGACTACCGCCCCAACCCCGGCCGCAAGCTGCGCTCGGTCTGGAATCAGCGCATCAGCCTCGTCCAGTACCTCATGCGGCGGATCGAGTCCTTCGAAGAGTTCGCTCAGCAATGCGCCTTCTACGTCGATACCGCGGGCGACTACCACTCCGACTTCGTGCTGCTGCCCGAACTCTTCACGACCCAGCTGCTCTCTCTGGTCGACGAACGCCAGCCGGGTCTCGCCGCCCGGCGACTCGCCGAGTTCACGCCGCGCTATCTCGAGCTCTTCTCCGATCTCGCTCTCAAGTACAACGTGAACGTCATCGCCGGCTCGACCTTCGTCGAGGAGCAGGGCGATCTGTTCAACGCCTCGTTCCTGTTCCGGCGGGACGGCTCGATCGACAAGCAGTACAAGATCCACGTCACGCCGAACGAGCGGCAGTGGTGGGGCGTCCAGCCGGGCAACCGGGTGAACGTGATGGAGACCGATCGCGGCAAGATCGCGATCCTCATCTGCTACGACATCGAATTTCCCGAGCTCGCGCGGATCGCCGTCGCGCGCGGCGCCAACTCGATCTTCGTCCCGTTCAATACCAACGACCGCCTGGGCTATCTCCGGGTGCGCAGCTGTGCCCAGGCCCGCGCGATCGAGAACCAGATCTACGTCTCGATCGCCGGCTGCGCAGGCAACCTCCCGTCCGTCGAGAACGCCGACATCCACTACTCCCAGTGCGGGATCTTCACGCCCTCCGACGTCGGCTTCGCGCGGGACGCGATCGCCGCCGAGAGCACCCCCAACATCGAGACCGTCTTGACGCACGACGTCGACACGGAGCTGCTCCAGCGCAATCGTCACTCCGGGACCGTCCGCCCCTGGACCGATCGGCGGACCGATCTGTACCGCGTCCAGTGGCTCGGCGACGAAGAGCCCGGAATCTGAATCAGCCCGTTCGTGTGGCCGATCCGTCGCTTGCTTCGCCGTCGCTCCCGTTCGTGCGGCCGGCCCCGCTCGCGCCGTCGCGACCTTCCGATGCGCCGCGCAGGAGCAGCGTGAAATCCGCTCCGGACGGCGCCTGGAACACGCGCAGGCCGAAATCGGGCACCGTCGCCAGGATCCGGTCGAAGAGATCCGATTGCAGCCGCTCGTAGGCGACCCATTCCGTGAGGCGCGAGAAGCAGTAGACCTCGATCGGCAGACCCTCGGAGGTCGCCGGGAGCTGGCGGACCATCAGGGAATGACCGGACTGATGAATGTCCGGATGACGCCGCAGCAGCTCGAGCACGAAGGCGCGGAAGGTCCCGATGTTGGTGAGCCGCCGGCGATCCGCATCGACACGGGGACGGATCTGCGCCGACTCCTCGGCCCGCGCGAGCTCGTCCCGCTTGCCCTCGATGTACTCGGCGAGATGCGACCAGCGCCCGAAGCGTTCGATTTCCTCGTCGGTCAGGAAACGGATCGTCTGCAGATCGATCCAGACGCTCCGTTTGATCCGCCGCGCCCCCGAGCGCGACATGCCGCGCCAGTTCTTGAAGGAGTCGCTGATCAGGCGATAGGTGGGGATCGTCGTGATGGTCTTGTCGAAGTTCTGGACCTTCACCGTGTGCAGCGCGATCTCGAGGACGTCGCCGTCGGCTCCGAGCGAAGGCATCTCGATCCAGTCGCCGACGCGGAGCATGTCGTTGCTCGCGAGCTGGACGCTGGCCGTCAGCGAGAGGAGGGTGTCGCGAAAGACGAGCATCAGGACAGCCGTCATCGCGCCGATGCCGGAGAGGAAGATCCAGGGCGACCGGTTCATCAGCGCCGCCAGGATGAGCAGGCCCGCCGCGAGGTAGACGAAGAGCGCGATGACCTGGAGGTAGCTCTTGATCGGCCGCTCGCGGTACTCGGGATGGCGGTCGTAGATCGCCTCCGTCGCCGAGAGGAAGCTCGTCAGCGCGAGCGCGCCGACGAGGATCATGACCGCGATGGAGGCGCGGCGGCCGAGGTCGACGACCTCCTCCGGGAGCCCGGTGACCAGCTCGACGCCCTGGAAGACGACGTAGGCGGGCGCGATGCGGGCGAGGCGTGCGAAGAAGCCGGCGTCGAGGAGCGCATCGTCCCAATGGGTCGCGGAGCGGCCGACGAACTGCCGGACTGCCCGCAGGAAGCCCCAGCGGACGACGAAATAGACCAGCGTCGCCGCGAGCAGCACGAGGCCGAGCTCCGCCAGCGGCTCGAGCACGCTCGGATCGATCCAGTGGGGGCGCTTCATCATCCTCCTCCGTCGCCGGGAAGACCCGCTCCGCAGCGGCGGCAGAACCGGGCCATTGCGTCGTCCTCGACCGCGCCGCAAGTCGCGCATTCGAGAGCAGGTCCAGAACGCGCGCGCGAGGACGCAGTCAGCTCGGCCGTGATGATGCCCGTCGGTACGGCGATGATGCCGTAGCCCATGATCATCAGGACCGAGGCCAGGGCCTGCCCGAGCGGGGTCTGCGGCGTGATGTCGCCGAATCCGACGGTCGTGATCGTCACGATCGCCCAGTAGATGCCGCTCGGGATGCTCGTGAAGCCGTGCTCCGGACCCTCGATCAGGTACATCAGCGAACCGACGACGACGACGATGCTGATCACGACGACGAGGAAGACGGAGATCTTGTAGCGCGAAGCCCGGAGCGCCATGAGCAGCACGCCCGCCTCGCTCGTGTAGCGCGCGAGCTTGAGGACGCGAAAGACGCGGACGACGCGCAGGATGCGGACGACCGTGAGGAACTGTCCCCCAGGCAGAAGCAGGCTCAGATAGGCGGGGAGCACGGAGAGCAGATCGACGATCCCGAAGAAGCTGAGCACGTAGGCGCGCGGACTTCGCAGACACGCGACGCGCGCGAGGTATTCGACGGAGAAGAGCGCCGTGAAGAGCCATTCGAGCGCGACGAGGCGGCTGGCGTGCTGCGACCGGATCTCGGCGACGGACTCGAGCAGGACGACGCCCACGCTCGCCAGGATCGCCGCGATCAGGACGACGTCGAACCTGCGCCCCCAGCCCGGCTCGCTCTCGAAGATGATCTGATAGGCGCGAAATCTCAGGCTGCCCGGCTCGCCGGCCGGCTGGAGGCGATCCGATCGCTCAGGTCCCATCGACGCGGGACTCCAGCGGCGCGCAGCCGCCCGCGGCGCGTGTTCGCACCCATGACTTCACGATCCCTCTCCTTCGCGGGCGGCGAGCTCGTGCCGGGCGAACGATCGGTGCAGGATGGCCGGCGGATGGATCGAATGCGCGCGGAAGGCCTCGATCACCCGGAGATGGACGTCGGTCTCGAAGCGCTTCTCGTAGCGGCAGTCGAAGACGTAGGGACGCGCCTTGATGCGGATCGCGAGGTAGTCCTCGACGATCTCCTGCTTGACGAAGATCGGCACCGCTCGCTCGAGGAACACGTAGGGACTCGTCAGACACGCCTCCCGCACGATCGCGCTCGCCCGCGCGACATCCTGGTCGACGCCGACGAAGAAGTCCATCGGGACCTGCATCTCGAGCAGCCCGTAGTTCCCGCTCGCCGGAACGTCCGTGAAGATCCGGTTGTTCGGGATCGTGATCATGTTGTGGTCGAGCGTGTTCATACGGACGCTGCGGAGGCCGATCTTCACGATGTCGCCGTACTCGCCGCCGTAGGACACGCGATCGCCGACCTGGAAGGGCCGGTCGAACATGATCGTGATGCCGGCGATGACGGATGCGACGAGATCGCGGAGCGCGAAGCCGACCGCGAAGGCGAGCGCGCCTCCTATGACCGTGAGCGCCGTCGAATCGAGCCGGATCGAGAGGCCCGTGACGACGACGAGGGTCACGAGGTAGACGAGGAATCGGATGGTCGTCTGGATCTTCTGGATCGTCGGCCGGTAGCTCGTGAACCGCTCGCCCAGTCGATTTCCGAAATTCTCGACGACCCGAATGGCGAGGTAGGCGAGCACGAGCACCGGCAGCGACGCCGTCACGCCGCCCCATCGGATCAGCTCGGCGATCTGCCCGAGGTCGGGCGCCTCCTGAGCTCGCGCGGGGCCCGCCGAACCGAGCCAGGCTGCGACGAAGCCTGCGCAGCACGAGATGATCCTGTTCGCCGAAGTCGCTGCCTTCATCGGGCCACCAGCAGGCGGCGCCGCTCGAGGATCCGCATCACGGGGCGAAGCCAGCTCCACTCGACCCGGATCCGTCCGTCGCGCTCGGCGAAGAAGCCCTGCGACTGTCCGAAGCGGATCATGTCGAGCACCTCCGCGCGCTCCAGCCGAGTTGCTCGCGCGATGTCGTCGACCGTAGCCGAGGTCGACTGGATCACCGCCCGGAGGACGAACAACGTCGCATCCGGGAGCGACTCCAGCAGCTCCGCGTCGGGGACCTGGAGCGAACGGACGCGGACGGCTCCGGCTTCGTCGCGCGCGAGCGACGAACGCCAGACCTCGAGCGCAATGCCCGGATTGCCGCTCGCATGATCCCAGAGCATGCGTTCGTAGCCCGTGCGTTTGGCCTGCAGGGCATCGAAGCGATCGAGCTCGTCCGCGCCGAAGGGCAGCCGGTCGACGAGATCGTCGAAGATCGGGGCGATCCCGGCCTCTTCGCAGCGTGCATGCAGCAGGGCACCGATCTGCTGCTCGTCCCAGGGCTCGAGCCAGTGCACCTCGTCGAAGATCGGCGTCGCGTCCCGCGACCGCTCGAGGAACGGCCAGACGGACGAGTCGACGGCGCAGATCCAGAGCGTACGACTGCAGTGACTGCGGGCGTAGGTCGCGAACTCGTCGAAGTCGTGGAGACCGCCGATCGCGATCCGCACCAGCGCATGCACGTCGTCGAGCAGGACGACGCGGGGCATCGGCAGGGGTTCGCCGGCGCTTCCCCGAGCGTCCTCGGCGGGGGCCCGCTCCGCGAGCCGCGCCTCGAGCTCGCCGAGCGCCGTGCCCGGACGACATTCGAGCCGCAGCGAATCGGCCATCCGGTCGGCGACGGCACGCAGGATCGAGGACTTGCCCATTCCGCGCGCGGCGATCAATCCGACGACACCGCCCCGGCCCGCCTCGATCCGCTTCGTCAGGTCGTCGATCAGCCGATCCGCGGGACAGGGGAGCAGGCGCTCGGAAGGCCGATCCGGATGCAGCGATTGGAGCGTCTCTGCGGCCAGTGGCAAGACCTTCCTCTTCGATCCGGACTCGCCCCGGCGCTCGATTTCGAGCTGAAAGAGGTAAGCGTGGATCCGGCGCGCGGTCTCGAACCCGGACATCCATCGGCGCACGAGCTTGATCGCGCCGCTCGAGAAGAGATGCACGGCCCCCAGCGTGGCCGCGAAGAAGCTCTTCCATCCCGAGCGATTCGCGAGGATCCATGCCTCGAGCTTCGACTTGCGACGCGCCCGATCGATGCGCGTGAAGATCGTCCCCCGCCACCAGCGAACCAGGACGAAGAAGACGGGCAGGATCGCCAATTCGAGCAACCGACGGGCCCAGTGGTAGATCGTGCCCTCGCCCACGAGCCGGTTGCTGAGCAGCAGGATCAACACGAATACGACGATCGTACGACCGACGAGCTGGAGCGAGCGCAGTCGCAGCCGGGCGGTCGCCGCGTCCTCGTAGAGCGCGGTCGTGCCAGTGATGCCCG
>CAZFKD010000029.1:0-10190 GCA_964519695.1 uncultured Spirochaetaceae bacterium | reverse complement strand
GCATTGATCGATTCGACGACGAGCCACCCGCCGAGGACCCAGCCGGAGATGGAGGTGAGTAGCTGGACCTCGAGCAGATCGAAGGCCGAGCTCGGCAGGAGCCACAACGTCCCCGCGTAGAAGACGATCCATTCGATCGGCCGATGGATCCGCGCGAGCACACGGACCGCGCGCGTCTGCGGGCTCGGGAAGGTCCGGCGCGCGAGGCGATCGAGGGCCTCGAGGCGGCCCACGAGGCTCGCGACGAGGCCGGGCGTTCGGCGCCGCACGGCGAGGAAGAGCGCCGCGAACAGCGCGAACGGGACCAGGACCGTCGCCGTATCCAATGTGGCCGCCGCGGACGGACCACCGTTTCTCAGTCCGCCGATCCATTGCCGCAGCGCATGATCGCGATAGCGAAGGACCAGCGAGAGATGACGCAGCTCGGCGCGCGCCTGGTCGAATCCGGCGGCCGTGAAGCCGAAGATCGCGCTGCGCTTCTCCGACGAGAGGTGCTGGAGCAGATCGAGCCGCTCCCGATTCAGGAGCGTGATCTCGTGTTGGAAGGCCTCGGCGCGCGCGCTGCGGAGCGATCGTTCTTCGCGTCGCGCATCGCCGATGCGGGTGGCGAGGTCGATTCGCCGCTCGCGTACGCCCTCGGTCGGAACGTCGGCCGGCACGTCGCGCAGCGTATCCTGGCCGAGCGGCGGCACCTCGGAGGCGTCGCTCCACACTGCCTCCAGCGCCGCCGCGAGATCGTCGCGCGAGCTCTTCAATGCGCTCCGCAGCGCATCGTAGGTCTCGTCCGCGCCCTCCGAGGACTCGCCCTGTGCTTCCCGAACCCGCCGCTGCCATCCGAGCACGACGTCGCGCAGCTCGGCGAGGGCAGCCCGCTCGCGGGCGAATCGAGCGAGGATGGCGTCGACCTCGCTCGCGAGCGCGGCCAGACGCGCTTCCTCCTCGGCGACCAGGCGCTCAGCCTCCGTCCGCGCGATGCGAGCCGCCTCGAGCACCCGAAGGCGCTCATCTTCTGCCTCGTGCCGACGCCGATCGTCTTCGCTCTCGCGGGCGGCAGCCGCTTCCTTGAGAGCTGCGTCGGCCCGCAGGATCGCGTCGCGCGCCTCGTGATCGAGCGCGAGAAACGCGAGCCGTGCGCGGTCGAGCTCGATTCGGGAACGCCATGCGGCGGGATCCGCGCCGTCGGGCGCGGGCTCGGGCTCCGCGGCCGCGACGATCGCGGCGAGCCGTGCACGTTCCACGGCGATCGCCGCCTCGTCCTCGAGCGGAACGTCGAAGAGCGCCGGCGGAGCGATCCCGACGTCGAGCTCGCCCGCGATCAGGGATCGGATCGCCGCCGCCCGTGCATCCCCGGCCGGCGGCTCCGTCTGCGCGAAGGCCGAGAGCGCGGCAAGCAAGCCCAACACGCCGAAGAGAATCGCCGGCATCGACCGTGAGCCGAAGGGCAGGGCCTGCATAGCATCGAACGCTAACCCGATCGTCGCCCGCGAACAACCGGGCTCAGGCATCGAGGACCGCGACGGGAACGGCCGGCCGGAGGTCTTCCGCGAAATCACGCAGGGCCATAGTCCGAAGCACGTTCGCGAGCTCCCGGAAGAGCGCGCGGCCGGGCGAGGTCGAGCGCCACGCCATGGCATGGGTTCGCTCGATCACCTCGCCGTGGACGCTCGTGATCCGCAGCTCGCGAGGCCGATGGATCTCGCTTCGGATGTAGAGCGCCGGCAGGAACGCGACGCCCATGCCCATCACGATCATCTGGCGGAGGCTGTCGAGGCTCGTCCCTTCGTAGTCGCGACGCATGTGCGCGCCGAGGCGTTCGCAGAGCTCCGCGATCTGACGATGGAAATGGTGATGCACCTCGATCGTCAGGACCGACTCGCCGACGAGATCGGTCCGCTCGACGCGGTCGAGCGTCGCGAGTCGGTGATCCGCGGGAACCACGAGCTTCAACGCCTCCCGGAACAGCGGAATGAACGTGAGTCGGGGCTCCTCGACGGGGAGGGACGTCAGGATCAGATCGAAATCGCCGCTCGCGAGCCCGGCCTCGAGGACACGCGGAGGGCCTTCGCGAACGTAGAGGCGGAGCGCCGCATAGCGCTGGTGGATCGCGGGCAGGACGTGCGGGAGGAGATAGGGACCGAGCGTCGGCGTGACGCCGAGGCGATAGGTCCCGGACGGACCTCTCGCAGCCGATTCAGCATGGTCGACGAGACCCCGAACCTCCTCGAGCACGCGCCGGGCGCCCGGCAACAGCTCGCGCCCCATTGGCGTCAGGACCGTCCCGGCCCGCGATCGCTCGAAGAGCTGAACTCCCATCAAGGCCTCGAGCGCCGCGATCTGGTTCGTCAGCGTCGGCTGGCTCGCCCGCAGCCGCTCGGCCGCTCGCCGGTAGCTCGAGAGGTCGGCGACCGCGACGAAACATTCGAGCTGGCGGATGGAGGGATGGCTGCGGCCCAGGGCTCGATCCTCGTCGGCGGATCGGGAGGGCTTCCGATCCGCATGAGCCGGATCAGCGAGGCCGTTGGCCGCCGGCCCCGCCCCGTAACTCCTGATAGCTAAAACCGATCAGAAAATCACGAAGTCATACTTTATCTGATCGCGTTCCAATCTTAGGCTCCATCAGTGGCGCGTCGATGGGGCGATTCACCGATCGCCCTGGGGTCGAAAACGCGAGGAATATCCAACACATGCTGCCTCTCGGGACGCTTCGTCAGGACATTCCGGCAGGCGTCGTTGTCTTCTTCGTCGCCGTACCGCTCTGTCTCGGAATCGCTCTGGCGAGCGGGGCACCGCTCTTCTCCGGCCTGATCGCGGGCATCGTCGGCGGGATCATCGTGGGCAGCCTCAGTGGATCCCCCCTGGGCGTCTCGGGCCCGGCCGCCGGCCTCGCCGTCATCGTCTACGGCGCGATCCAGACGCTCGGGAGCTTCGAAGCATTCCTGCTCTCGGTCGTCCTTGCCGGTCTGATGCAGATGGCGCTCGGAGTCGCCCGCGCGGGCATCCTCGCCTACTTTTTTCCGTCCTCCGTCATCAAGGGGATGCTCACCGGCATCGGCCTGCTCATCATCTTGAAGCAGATCCCGCACGCCGTCGGGTGGGACGTCGACTTCGTGGGCGACGAGTCCTTCCGGCAGGCCGACGGGGAGACGACATTCAGCGAGATCCTGCGCGCATTCGAGCGGTTCGAGCCGAGCGCCGTCATCGTCTCCGGCGTCGGCCTCGCCATCCTGATCCTCTGGGACAAGCTGCTCGTTCCGCGCGCTCGAGTCTTCCAGGTGATCCAGGGCCCGCTCGTCGCCGTCGCTTTCGGGATCGCCTATCAGATCACGACCGCTCGTTTCG
This sequence comes from uncultured Spirochaetaceae bacterium, assembly GCA_964519695.1. Classification (GTDB taxonomy): domain Bacteria; phylum Myxococcota_A; class UBA9160; order UBA9160; family UBA4427; genus UBA4427. The sequence goes on along the minus strand of CAZFKD010000029.1, from coordinate 6,851 downwards.
CCCCGGGCTGGGCGCTCGGAAGCGAACATCTCGTCCAGCTACCCGTGCTCGATGCGCCGACGGAGATCTTCGGCCTCCTCGTCCATCCCGACTGGTCCCAGGTCCGGAACCCCGCCATCTGGCTCACCGCGGCGACCCTCGCGATCGTCGCCAGTCTGGAGACGCTTCTCTGCGTCGAGGCGACGGACAAGCTCGATCCGCGCAAGCGCGTGACGCCGACCAACCGCGAGCTCCTGGCGCAGGGCGTCGGGAACACGGTGTCCGGACTGATCGGCGGGCTCCCGATCACCCAGGTCGTCGTCCGCAGCTCCGCCAACATCCAGTCGGGCGGCCAGTCGAAGGCTTCGGCGATCTTTCACGGCGTGCTCATCCTCGTCGCCGTCGTCGCGCTCTCGAGCGTGCTGAACCAGGCGCCGCTGGCCGTGCTCGCGAGCATCCTGCTGGTCGTCGGCTTCAAGCTCGCCAAGCCTTCCCTCTTCAATGCGATGTACCGCCACGGCCCGGGGCAGTTCATCCCCTTCCTCGTCACGATCGTCGCGATCCTCTTCACGGACCTCTTGACCGGCGTGCTGCTCGGCCTCGCAACCGGCGTCGCCGACATCCTCTACCGCAGCTACCAGAATTCGACCTCGGTCGAGTCGACCGAACGCGACGATGCCACCGGCCACAACGTGCGGCTCAGCCTCGCCGAGCAGGTCACGTTCCTCGGCCGCGGCGCGCTCATCAAACATCTCGCGCGGATCCCCGACGGCTCGCGCGTCGTGATCGATCTCTCGCGCTCGGTTTCGATCGACCACGACGTGATCGAGATTCTCGAGGACTTCGAGAAATCGGCTCCGACCCGAGGCATCGAGGTGCGTCGCGAATCCCGGCGCCCCGAGCTCGCGCTGAGTTCGGTCGCGGCTTGACGGCCCGACACGCCGAGGCCGCCCCAGTTCGCGATTCGAGATCCCGAACGCGACTTACGCCGACCGGAGGAGACACACAGCATGCGAACCCATACGTCCGAGACCCGCGACAACCTGACGCCCGCGAGCGCGCTCCAGATCCTGAAGGAGGGCAACGACCGGTTTCTCGCCGATCTGCGGGCGAACCGGAACCTGCTCCAACAGGTCAACGAGACGCGCGACGGCCAGTGGCCGTTCGCCGCGATTCTCAGCTGCATCGACTCGCGAACTTCGGCCGAGCTGGTCTTCGATCAGGGACTCGGCGACGTCTTCAGCATCCGGATCGCCGGCAATTTCCTGAACGAGGACATCCTCGGCAGCCTCGAGTTCGCCTGTCACGTCGCGGGCGCGAAGATCATCGTCGTGCTCGGCCATTCGAAATGCGGCGCCATCGTAGGGGCCTGCGACTGCGTCGAGCTGGGCCACCTGACGGGGATGCTCGCGAAGATCCGTCCCGCCGTCGCCGCGGTTCCCGATCCGATCGATCCGCATGCGCGCACCTCGAAGAATCGCGAGTTCGTGGATGCAGTGGCGCGCGAAAACGTACGCCGGAACGTCGCTGCGATCCCCGAGCGCAGCGAGGTCCTGCGCAAGCTCTTCGAGACGGGCCGGATCGACATCGTCGGCGCCATGTACGACATCGCGACCGGGAAGGTCGACTTTCTCTGAGCTCGAGCCGAGCGCATCAGGCGGCCCCCCAGCGACCTTCCGGGGGCTGCCCGATGCGAACGAGATCGATCCAGGCGGCAGTCCCCGATTGAGCCGGGGATCGGCTCTTCGCCCTCGTCCTCGTCGGGACGCTCGGCCGGAACGGCGTCGCGGCCGAGATCCTGGGCGAGACGGCGGAGCTGATCCTGCGCGGCGTTCGCTGCTCCGTGCTGACGGTCGCCCCGAGCCACCGATCGCCTCGGGAACGCGGCGCCTGACCTCGTCGCCGGCGCGGCGCTCGGCGCCTAATCCGCCCGCGTGCCCGTCGGCGCGATCGGCGCCTTCACCGGCCTGGATCCGAGCTTCGTCCTCGGATCGCGCGGCGTCGTCTCCTCCCAGAGACGCGCGTAGGTGCTGAACATGATCCGCCAGCCTCCGTCGAGCTTCGCATAGGACTCGTCGTAGAGGGCGCTGCCCTCGAGCGTCGTGTCGTCCTCGAGGTTCACGAACACGTCGTGCAGGTACCACGTCCCGTGCGCGGTCTCGCCGTCGACTTCGATCTCGGGCGTATGCGCGTGGTGCATCCCGAACTTCGTGTCCGTGAAGGCGCCCTGATAGAACTCCTCGATCGCCGTCCAGCCGGCGGCGACGATGTCGTAGTCGGCGCCCTCGAAGCGGATCTCGGCGCCCGGGGCGAAGACCTCGTCGCGCAGACAGACGAGATCCTTCGTATCGATGCAGCGCATGAAGCGCGCCTTCAGCCGTTCGATCTCCTGGATCGCGACCAGCCGATCGACCTCCGCCCGCAGCGCGGCCAGCTCTCCGGCGGAGGCATCGGCGGGGACTTCGCAGCCGGCCTCGTCGACGCGGGCGTGCGCACGGCCACCGCTCGAAGGGCCGCCCTGCTGCGCACAGCCGAGCACGAGCGCGATCCCGAGGGCCGAGACGAGCGGCAGAGCGGGGTATGCGCGGGACTTCGGCCTGCCAGACGGGCTCGCGCGAAACGCCTGTATGCAGAACGAGAGCGGGGCGCGGCCGGCCATGCATTCCTCCTCCATCCGTGGATTCATTGCAAGGAGCGCATCCCAACCGAGGGCGGAGCGGACGGGGCTCAGCCCTGCGCCTGGGACTGCGACTGCGCCCGGACCTGCCGGCGGGCGGCCGCCCGATCGCTCGCGTGGACGCGCGCCCGCAGCGATTCGATCGACGGCGCGAGGAACTCCTCGTGGATCGCATCGCAGAGGATGGCGGTCTCGTCGACGACCCAGGTCGCGACGCGATGAATGCCCTGCCGGCGGACCTCGTCGATGTCGAGCTGGAGCACCGAGCCGCGAAAGCGCTCGAGCGATTCCCAGGCCGGGCTCCGGCCGCTCGAATCGCTGCTCTGCCGCAGCCGCTCGAGCAGCCCGCGGACGCGGTCGAGGTTGTGGAGGACCGAGCGCGGGAACGTCCGCTCGAAGAGCAGGAACTCGGTCACGGCGGCGCCCGAGAGCACGTTCGACGCGCGCTTGAAGAACGGCTCGTAGGCCGAGCAGGAGCGCAGGATCGCGAGCCAGCGCGCCGCCATCGCGGCGGACTCCTCTTCGACGGCGGAGGATTCGGCGAGCGCATGGTGCCGGACGTCGAGGATGCGGGCCGTCTGCCCGACCCGCTCGAGCGCGCGGCCGAGCTTCATGAAGGTGAAGGGGTCTTCATGGAGCATCGTGCTGTAGCAGATGCCGTGGAACATCATGCAGTCGGAGCTGAGCCGCTCGTAGAAGGCGTCGCGCTGGCGATCGAAGAGCCGCTTCGCAGAGCGGCTCGCCAGCCAGAGCCACGACTGGTTGACCGCCTCCCACATCTCGACGCTCATGACCTCGCGGATCGTCCGCGCGTTCTCGCGCACGGCCCGCATCGAGCTGTAGATCGAGGCCGGATGACGATCGTCCCAGACGAGATAGTTCTGGACGATCTCCGCGTCCTCCATGCCCGCGGCGCCGATCCGGTCGAGAAAGTCCTGCTCCTGTCCGACCACGATCACGAGCGGCCGCCAATGCCCCGAGCCGTCCGGGCCTACGTCGAGGCTGAAGCTCGCGGTCACGTCGAGCAGGCGCGCCCAGGTATCGACGCGCTCGAGATAGCGCGTCAGCCAGAAGCAGGAGTTGGCGACGCGTGAGATCATTTCCTCTCTCCGACGACCCAGGTGTCCTTCGAGCCGCCGCCCTGGCTCGAGTTGACGACATAGGAGCCCTTGCGCAGCGCGACGCGCGTGAGCCCGCCCGGCAGGACCCAGCTGCGATCGCCGGTCACGATGAAGGGCCGCAGATCGACCCGCCGCGGCTCGACGCCCTTCCCCGTCCAGGTCGGACAGCTCGAGAGCTCGATGCGACTCTGCGCGATGTAGTTGCGCGGATCGGCCGCGACGCGCTGCTTGAACTCGGCGAGCTCGGCGCGCGTCGCGCTCGGCCCCATCAGCATGCCGTAGCCGCCGGCCTCGTTGACGGGCTTCACGACGAGCTCGGCGAGATGATCGAGGACGTAGCGGCAGTCGTCCGGGCGCGCGCAGACCCAGGTATCGACCTGGGCGAGCAGGGGCTCCTCGGAGAGATAGAAGCGGATCATGTCGGGCACGAACGGATAGATGCCCTTGTCGTCGGCGACGCCGTTGCCGACCGCGTTCACGATCGCGACGTTCCCGGCCGCCCAGGCGTCGATCAATCCGGGGACGCCCAGCATGCTGTCGGGCCGGAAGATGTCGGGATCGAGGAAATCATCGTCGATCCGGCGATAGATCACGTCGATCGGCGCCGGACCCTGGGTCGTCTTCGCATACACGCGCCGGCGTTCGACGAACAGGTCGCTGCCCTGGACGAGCTCGCAGCCGATGCGCCGCGCGAGATAGCTGTGCTCGAAGTAGGCGGAGTTGAAGGGGCCCGGCGTCAGGACCACCATCCGCTTGGTCCCGCCCTCGCCGGGCGCGACCGCGTTCATCGCCTCGCGCAGCTTGTGCGGATAGCTCTCGACCGCCTCGACCCGCACGTTGCGGAAGATCGCGGGATAGGTCTTCTTCATCGTCTCGCGATTCTCGAGCACGTACGAGACGCCCGACGGCACGCGCACGTTGTCCTCGAGTACGCGGAAGCGCCCTGCCCCGTCGCGGATCAGATCGACGCCCGCGATGTGGACCCAGACGTCCTTGGGCGGACGGATGCCCTTCAGCTGCGGGCGATAGCCCTTCGAGCCCTCGACGAGATGGCGCGGGATCATGTCCTCCTGGAGGATGCGCTGATCGCTGTAGATGTCGGCGAGGAAGCAGTTCAGCGCCTTGATGCGCTGGACGAGGCCGGCCTCGATGCTGCGCCATTCGCGCGCGGCGACCACCCGCGGAATCAAGTCGAAGGGGAAGATGCGCTCGGTGCTCGAGTTGCCGTCGTAGAGGGTGAACGTGATTCCGCCGCGCAGGAAGGTCGCGTCGGCGAGGCTCTGCAGCCGTTTGAAATCGCGCCGCGTGAGCTCGTTCAGGCGATCGACGACGGCAGCGACCGCCGAATGGGGCTTGCCGTCCGATTCGAAGAATTCGTCGTAGGTGCCGTCGAGACGCTGGTAACCCTCGAAGATCGTCTTGCCCACGCCACCTCGCGTCGGTGTCTGCGCCATTTCCCCAGATTAACGACAGTCCCGGGTTTTCGCGCCGAGAGCAGCTCTTCGTGGCAGCCCCGGTCGCGCGGCCGACGGCACGAATGGGCCGAACCCGGCCGGTCGCCGGCCGGCCGCCGGATTCGATACGATGGGTTCATCGTGGATGGATCGCCCTTTTCGCTGCACGAACAATTCGCGCTTTCCTTCGACGGAAGGGCGTCGCCCGCGGTCTCCTTGCGAGGCGAGGCGGAGGACCAGCCGCACCTGCTGCCCTCGACCTGGGGCTTCGGCTGGTATCCCGACAACCAGAGGGCGGCCGCGGTCCTGGGCGACGTCGGGCGCGTCCAGCCCCTGCCCCGGCCCGGATTTCGCGAGCGCCCGGAAGAAATCGTCTCGAGCCTGTTCCTGGGACATTCGCACGGCCTTCATCAGGCCTCCGGCGCCGACGAGCCCCAGCCCTGGATCAAGTCCTATGCCGCGCGCCAATGGCTGTTCTCGAGCGCCGGCGAGCTCTCGCCCGATCTGCGGACCGTGCTCTCCCTCGACGAGCAGTTCGACATCGCGCCGGTCGGCCCCTCGCCCGCCGAGCACGCCTTCAGCTGGATCGTCGCCGCGATCCGGAGCGAAGGCTGCCGGACGATCGAGGAGTTCGGCTGGCCTCGGCTGCAGGAGCTGCTGCTCCGCTTGAACGCGTTCGGCGCCGCGAGCTTCCTGCTCTCCGACGGGATCGATCTCGTCGCCTACCGCGACCTGCACGAGCGCGCCCCGCTCCACTGGGCCCGGATGACGCCGCCGCACACGACGACCCGTCTCGACGGGCGCACGTTCACGATCGATTTCGACGGCCCGCTCGACGTGTCGCGCACGCTGCTGGCGGTCTCGACCTACCCGATGCGCGGAGCGCAGTGGATGCCCATGGAGCTCGGCGAGCTGCGCGTCGCGCGCCGGGGCGCCTTCGTCTGGAGCAGCCATCCGATCGGCATCGAAGAGCGGGTCTTCTCGTTCCTGCGCCTCTCGCCCCCCCGCAGCCGCCAGGCCTCGCATTCGCCCTTTCCCCACGCGACCGGCGAGCAGCAGCAGCTCGCGACCGCGAATCCGCCCGTCGCCCCCCAGATCCGGCCCGGCCCCGAGATCGCGACGCTCTCCGTCGTCCACGAGACCGTCTACCGCTATTCGATGCCCGTCGAGCGCAGCAGCCATCGCTTCTGCCTGCGCCCCGTGCGCGACGACCGTCAGGAGATCCTCGAGCATTCGCTCGCCGTCTCGATCGACGGCGTCTGGCGTGACTTCGAGGACGTCTTCGGCAACCGCGCGACGCTGCTCGAGGTGTCCGTGCCTTTCCAGGAGATGCGCATCGAGAGCCGCTCGACGCTGCGCGTCGGCGGCGTGCATGCCTCCCAGCTGAAGAGCCCCCTCCACAACCAGCAGATCCCGCTCGTCTGGATGCCCTGGCAGCGGCAGATGATGATGCCGTACCTGCTGCCGCACGAGCTGCCCGAGACGCAGCTCCGCGCGCTGTCCGAGTACGCGCAGAGCTTCGTCGAGCGCAACGACTTCGACCTGATCGAGACCATGGACGACCTGAACCAGTCGATCCATCGGGACTTCGCCTACGTGCCCGGCTCCACGATGCTCGAG